>DASSIA010000001.1:0-4162 GCA_035692345.1 Arthrobacter sp.
GCCCCGCGGAGGCTCACCACCGGTTTCAACTATTTTTCTCCAAAACTTTGCTGACGTTCTGAACATTGTCCGTCATCCACTGCAGGTACGTCTTGCCTTCGGGCAGGGTTTCGCTGAAGTCAATGACGGGAACGCCGGCTGATTCGGCGGCCTTTTTCAGGGCGAGCGTCTGTGGTCCTTCTGTTTGCTTGTTGTAGGCCAGGAACCTGATGTCCTTGGAACCTGCCAGTTCAGTGGCGGCCTTCAGCACCGCGGGCGGAACATCCGAGCCTTCCTCGATCGCGGCGGTGTACTCGGCCGGGGTCCGGTTCTCCAGGCCGGCCGCCTCGAGCAGGTACAGCGGGACGGGTTCGGTCACCGCCACCGGCGCGCCTGATCCGTGGGCCTTCAGTGCGGCCAGCTTGTCGGCCAGGCCGCCCACGCCGGCTTTGAAGGTTGCCGCGTTGGAGGAGAACAGGGACGCTGAGGCCGGTTCGATGTCACCCAGCTTGGCAGCCACCGAATCAGCGAGCTTGCCCATGGCATCCATGCTGTACCAGACATGTTCGTTAAACTCACTGTGCGCGTGCCCGTCGGCTGATGGGCTTGCGCCGGCCGCCGGGGACTGGGCCGCCGGGGAAGATTCAGTGTGGGAATCCTCCGGTGCCAGGCCCGCCACGTCCACGGCGGTGATGATATTGGCGTGCGGGATGTGGCTGTCATCGGCCATCTTGTGAAGGAACGTGTCGTAGCCGCCGCCGTTCTCGATCACCAGTTCCGCTTTGGAGACCAGCAGCCGGTCCTGCGCGGTCGCTTCATAGGAATGCGGGTCCTGGCTGGTCTTGGTGATGATGGAGGTGACCTTGACTTTGTCCCCGCCAATGGCTGCGGCGATGTCGCCGTACACGTTGGTGGACGCCACAACATCAACGACGCCGTCGGAGGATTGTGCTCCCGCTGAGGCCGGTGCGGCACCGCTGCCGGAGCCGCAGCCGGTGAGCAGCAGGCTCACCCCGGCGAGGGCTGCGAGGGACGTTCGGATGGCGGCGGGATGGCGCACGGAAACCTCAGTTCAGGACAGGGACGGACTTTTGCGTCTCCAAAAAGCCTACCCCTAAATGTGAATGATTCCTATTTAGGATAGCCCTGCCTGGTCTCCGTTGGGCTCGCCCAGCCTCCTGATGCCCGTGGCCTGGGTAGCGTCGCGGATCTCTCCCACGAGCTGTTCGATCACGTCTTCCAGGAAGAGGACGCCGTGGGTCTGCCCGTCCGCGCCGATCACGCGGGCAAGGTGGGAACCGGTGCGCTGCATGACGGACATGGCCGTTTCAACTTCATCGTCCAGCGCGAGGTTGGCCAGCGAGCGGATCCTGCTCTCGGCGATGGGGTGCTGGTAGTCCGAGTCGGGAATCGACAGCACGTCCTTCACATGCAGATAGCCGGCGAGCATGCCGTCATCGTCCAGCATCGGGAACCTCGAAAATCCCGTCCTGCTGACGGCCTTCTCGAACTCCACCGGCGTGGTGGCCGCCTTCAGCATGACCAGCTTCTCCAGCGGAACCATAAGGTTCGCGGCCGTGTATTCGGAGAACTCCAGGGCGCCGGTGATCAGCCCGGCGTCGTCGTCCACCAGCCCGTGACGGGTGGATTCCTGCACGATCGACTGCACTTCTTCAAGCGTGAAGGACGAGTTCACCTCGTCCTTGGGTTCGATCCGCATGAGCTTGAGGATGTGGTTGGCGGACCAGTTCAGCGCCACGATGGCCGGTTTGACCAGTCTGGCAACAAAGATCAGCGGCGGCGCCAGCAGCAAGGCAGCCTTGTCCGCCACCGAAACGGAGATGTTTTTGGGCACCATCTCACCGAAGGTCACGTGCAGGAAGGTCACCACCATCAGGGCGACGGCGAACGCCACGACGTCCGCGGCCTCCACCGGCAGCCCCACGGCTTCCAGGGGAGCCGCCATCAGGTGGTGGATGGCCGGCTCGGCCACCTGCAGGATCAGCAGCGAGCACACGGTGATGCCCAACTGTGCGCAAGCCAGCATCAGGGACACGTTCTCCATGGCGCGCAAGGTGGTCTGCGCCCGCAGGGATCCCGCCTCGGCCAGGGGTTCGATCTGGCTCCGCCGGGCGGACATCACCGCAAACTCGGCGCCGACAAAAAACGCGTTGCCCAGCAGGAGCACAACCAGCCAGGCAATTCCCGCCCAGTCACTCATCGGTCGCTCCCGTTCTCCGGAACAGGCTGCGCCTCAGGCGCCGCGGGATGGAAGGAGATCCGTTCGATCCTTCGGCCATCCATTCTGGTCACGGTCAGGGTGCCGCCGCTCACCTGCACGGTGTCCCCCACGGCGGCGATGCGGCCGAGCTCGCTCATGACAAACCCGCCCACGGTCTCGTAGGCAGCTTCGTCCGGAACGGTCAGCCCGGGGATCTGTTCGGAAACCTCGTCGGGCCGCAGCAGCCCGGGGAAATACCAGTCCCCCGAGGCGCTCTGGAGCAGTCCAGGGCGCACCTTGTCATGTTCGTCGGACACTTCACCCACGATTTCCTCCACCAGGTCCTCGAGGGTGGCAATGCCGGCGGTACCGCCGTATTCATCGAGAACGACGGCGAGCTGGAGGTTTCCCTCGCGCAGCTCGGCCAGGAGGGCATCGAGGTGGATGGTCTCCGGCACGCGGAGCACATCGGTCATGATGGCGCCGGCTTCCAGGTTGGCCCGCCGGTCCCACGGCACGGCAACCGCCTTCTTGACGTGGACCAGGCCCTTGATATCGTCCGCCGACTCACCGATGACGGGGAACCGGGAATACCCGGTGCGCCGGGCGGCGTCCAGGATGTCCGAGACCGGCTGGTCGGCGTCGATGGTTTCCACCCTGATCCGGGGCGTCATGACGTCAGCGGCGGTCCGGCCCGAGAAGTTCAGGGTCCGCGCCACAAAGTTGGCGGTCCCGGCGTCGAGCGTTCCCATCGCGGCGGAACGCCGCACCAGGGAGGCAAGCTCGGCCGGCGTCCGGGCGCCGGAAATCTCTTCCTTGGCTTCGAGGCCAAAGACGTTCAGCACCTTGTTGGAAAAGCCATTAAGCACCACGATGGCGGGCTTGAAGATGGCCGTAAATACCAGCTGCGGCCGGGCCAGCGCCTTGCCCAGCTGGAAGGACAGCGCAATGGCCATGTTCTTGGGCACAAGTTCGCCAAGCAGCATGGACAGCAAGGTGGCCAGCGCCATGGCAATGACCAGGGACACGGAGGCTGCTGCCACCTGGGGAATTCCGACGGCGGCCAGCGGGCCCTCGAGGAGGCGCCCCACCGACGGTTCCATCACGTAGCCGGTCAGGAGTGTGGTGAGTGTAATGCCGAGCTGGCAGCTGGATAGCTGGGTTGAGAGGGATTTCAGGCACTTGAGCAGAGGTACGGCACCGGTGTCACCGTTGTCGATGGCACGTTGGACGGTGGCCTGGTCAAGGGCAATCAGGGAAAATTCGACGGCGACGAAAAAGCCGGTGCCTGCGATCAGCAGGAAGCCTGCCGCGAGGAGCAACCACTCCATTCAGCATCCCGTCCGAAAGCCGGCGGAAGCGGTGTGGAACCGGGGGGAACTGGCCGGCGGAGGATGATCGGCCGACGCCGATGCTGTTTCCATAGGGGCTCCGCCGGGATGGACTGGCGGAGAATGATGGGCGCGTGTTCGGGGTTTGCCGGCTCTGCGGGTGGACTGCGCGGTGCTGTGATTCCTGCTCCGCTGACAGCCCCCAGGCCGGCACCTAGATTTACTGTCCATAAGAATTTCAGTCTACAGGAGCGGATTGCGCCTTCCGGCTGGCTGCCCCGGCAGTCCCGGCCCGCCGGTCGCGGATTGTGGCGTCCGGACGCCACAATCCGTGATGTCCGCGTCATGGCCATGATTTGGGTCACCGATATTGGCAGTTAACACAGAATGCTCATTAGACTGGCAAAGGTCCGGGTTCAGGACGCAGAGACTGGTTCGAATGTTGTGCTGCGGCACCGTGGCGGCCAGAGAGAAATCAAACTCATGGAAGAGGCGTATTTCAAGTGCCAGAGCAGCCAAGCCACCGTCTACCAGAGGAATTTGGCGGAAACGAGTGGCTCGTTGACGAACTGTACGAGCAGTATCAGAAAGACAAGAACACGGTGGATACCAAATGGTGGCCCCTGTTCGA
>DASSIA010000002.1:0-4084 GCA_035692345.1 Arthrobacter sp.
GAATTTGCCGCCTACACCCCGTACCACTACTCCTCGTACGACGAAGAGGACGAGGTTGGCCTGCACGCCAAGCCGTCTGTCATCATCCTTGGTTCGGGCCCCAACCGCATCGGCCAGGGTATCGAGTTCGACTACTCCTGCGTCCACGCCTCCATGGCGCTGCGCAAAGCCGGCTACGAGACCGTGATGGTCAACTGCAACCCGGAGACCGTCTCCACGGACTACGACGTCTCCACCCGCCTGTACTTCGAGCCGCTGACCCTTGAGGACGTCCTCGAGGTCATTGCCGCCGAAGAACGCACCGGCGGCGTCATGGGCGTCTTTGTCCAGCTCGGCGGCCAGACGCCGCTGAAGCTGGCGCAGCAGCTGGCCGACGCCGGCGTCCCCATCCTGGGTACGTCCCCGGAAGCGATCGACCTTGCCGAGCACCGCGGCGAGTTCTCCCGCGTTCTCGACAACGCCGGGCTGATCGCACCGAAGAACGGCACCGCGGTGTCCTTCGAGGACGCCAAGAAGATCGCCGACGAGATCGGCTACCCGGTCCTGGTCCGCCCGTCCTACGTGCTCGGCGGCCGCGGCATGGAAATCGTCTATGACGAGCCGAACCTCTCCCGCTACATCGCCAACGCGACCGAAATCACCCCGGACCACCCGGTGCTGATCGACCGCTTCCTCGAAGACGCCGTCGAAATCGACGTCGACGCACTCTTCGACGGCACCGACATGTACCTGGGCGGCATCATGGAACACATCGAGGAAGCCGGCATCCACTCCGGCGACTCCGCCTGTGTCCTGCCCCCCATCACCCTGGGCAACAACGTGATCGAACGAGTCCGCACGGCAACCCGCGCCATCGCGGAAGGCGTGGGCGTCCGCGGCCTCATCAACATCCAGTTCGCGCTGGCCTCCGACGTCCTCTACGTGCTCGAAGCCAACCCCCGCGCCTCCCGCACCGTGCCGTTCGTCTCCAAGGCCACGGGCGTCCAGATGGCCAAGGCCGCCGCGCTGATCGGTACGGGCGTCACCATCCACCAGCTCCGGACCGCCTACAAGATGCTGCCGGAAACCGGCGACGGCTCCACGCTGCCGCTCGACGCTCCGGTCTCGGTCAAGGAAGCTGTGCTTCCGTTCAGCCGCTTCCGTACCCCGGAGGGCAAGGTAGTGGACTCGCTGCTCGGCCCGGAAATGCGGTCCACCGGCGAAGTCATGGGTATCGACAAGCACTTCGACACCGCTTTCGCCAAGAGCCAGGCGGCCGCCAACAACGCCCTGCCCACAGAGGGCAAGATCTTCGTCTCCGTGGCCAACCGGGACAAGCGTGCGGTCATCATGGCCGTCAAGCGCCTCTCGGACCTCGGCTTTGAGATCGTCTCCACCGGTGGTACGGCCGATGTCCTGCGCCGCAACGGCATCCAGGCCAGCACGGTCCGCAAGGTCGCCGAGGGCAGCAGCGCCGAGGGCGAGGGCACCATCGCTGATCTCGTCATTGCCGGCGAAATCGACATGGTCTTCAACACTCCCTCGGGTGGCGAAGCCCGCAGCGACGGCTACGCCCTGCGCGCCGCAGCAACGTCCATCGGCATCCCGTGCATCACCACGGTGGCCGAGTTCAACGCGGCCGTGCAGGCCATCGAAGCCATGCGCACCTACGAGTGGTCAGTGACCAGCCTGCAGGAGCACGCGGCCGCCCTGGTGGCTTCCCAGAAGGCAGCTGCAGAGAATGCGGCGGACGAGTCTGCGGTTTCGCAGCATGCCTGAGTCCGGTTCCACGTCATCAAGCCCCGCCGGCCGGGAGTCGTTCGGCTCCCGGCTCGGGGCGGCCATGGCCGCCCGGGGTCCGCTGTGCGTGGGCATTGACCCGCATCCGGGACTGCTGAAGGACTGGGGACTGGCCGACGACGCCGCGGGGCTGAGGCGGTTTTCGCTGACGGTCCTGGAGGCTGTCGGTTCCCTCGCTGCCGCGGTGAAGCCGCAGGTGGCGCTCTACGAGCGCCACGGCTCAGCCGGCATGGCGGTCCTCGAAGAGGTCCTGGCAGCCGCCCAGGGCCAGGTGCTCACCATCGCTGACGCCAAGCGGGGGGATATCGGCTCCACGATGGCTGCCTATGCGGATGCCTGGCTGCGGGACGGCTCGTCGCTGGCAGCTGACTCCGTCACCCTCAGCCCCTACCTGGGATTTGAGTCGCTCCGCCCGGCACTTGACCTCGCGGCGGACACGGGCCGCGGCGTTTTTGTCCTGGCCCTGACCTCCAATCCGGAGGGGGCGTCGGTGCAGCATGTAGGCGGATCCGACTCCGTGGCCCGCCGGATCATCGAGGCCGCAGCGGCAGAGAACAGCCGTTATGCCGGCAGCCTGGGGTCCGTTGGACTCGTCGTCGGAGCCACCGTAGGGTCGGCCCTGGCTGACCTGCACCTGGACCTGCAGGCGGTCCGCGGACCCATCCTGGCACCTGGACTGGGCGCGCAGGGGGCAACTCCCGCAGACCTGCGCCGGACCTTCGGGGCCGCGTACCCGCAGGTCCTGGGGACGTCCAGCCGGGATATCCTCGCCGCGGGCCCAGGGGCCCGTGGTCTCCAGGATGCGGCGCTACGCACGCTTGAGGGGCTCCGCAGCGAATAGGCGCGCATTACCGGCATGCATTGATTCAGTGCCCACCAAGGGGTAGGTTTCAGGACAAGCCCAATGGCGGACGCCTTGGACTCAGCCGACGAATCCGGGGGTGTCCTCCATGACCCTGCGACCCTTATCCGCGTCGGAACGCGCGGCCGCCCTGAACAAGGCGGCCGCCGCACGCGCTGCCAGGGCGGCGGCGAAAGACCGCCTCAAGAACGGCAGGACGTCGGCCGGTGACCTCATCGCCGCCGCCGCCGCGGACGACGCCCTGGCCCGCATGCGGGTGGTGGAGCTGTTGGAAGCCCTGCCGGGCATCGGAAAAGTCAGGGCTGCCGCCATCATGGAGCAGCTGGGCATCGCAGCGTCCCGCCGGCTCCGTGGCCTCGGCATTCACCAGCGCCAGGCGCTGGTAGATTTTATAGACGAGAAATAGGGCGTTCATAGCGTCGCCCGAACCCATACTCCGCCGCAAAGGAATACGTGAGCAAGAAACCGGGACTGACAGTCCTCGCTGGTCCGACGGCTGTTGGCAAAGGCACCGTGTCCACCTACATCCGGGATAACTACCCCGAAGTCTGGCTTTCCGTATCGGCCACCACCCGCGCTCCGCGGCCCGGCGAGCAGGACGGCGTCCACTATTTCTTCAAGTCCAGGGAAGAGTTTGAGCGGCTCGTTGCGGCCGGCGAGTTCCTGGAATGGGCAGTGGTCCACGGCCAGAACACCTACGGCACGCTGAAGAGCACCGTGGACCAGGCCATCGCCGCCGGCAGGTCCGTCCTGTTGGAGATCGATCTGCAGGGCGCACGCCAGGTCAAACAGGCCGTTCCGGACGCCCAGTTTGTGTTCCTGGCACCGCCGAGCTGGGACGAAATGGTCCGCCGGCTGGTGGGACGCGGCACGGAAACTGAGCAGGAGCAGCAGCAGCGGCTGGAAACAGCTAAACTGGAACTTGCCGCTGAACCGGAGTTTAACCACACCGTCATCAATGATGACGTTCGCCGGGCAGCGGACGAGCTTGTTTCACTCATGGGGCTGACCCCGCATCCGCACCAGTAGCCGGTACCAATCAGCCCGTTAGAATTTGGAGAATTCGTGTCCACGAACCTTGAAGGCATCATCAACCCGCCGATCGACTCACTGCTCAAGGCAGCTGATTCCAAGTACGGCCTGGTGATCTTCGGTGCCAAGCGTGCACGTCAGATCAACGCCTACTACGCCCAGCTGCACGAGGGCCTGTTCGAATACGTCGGCCCCCTGGTCGACACCAAGCTGAACGAGAAATCGCTGTCCATCGCCCTGCGCGAAATCAACGAAGGCAAGCTCGTTTCGACGCCGATCGCAGCCGCAGAGTAAGTTCAGACTGCCTGTTGACGGAGGTCACGTGCGCATAGTCCTCGGAGTCGGGGGAGGGATTGCGGCCTACAAGGTCGCATCGCTCCTCCGGCTTTTTACTGAAGCCGGCCACAACGT
>DASSIA010000003.1:0-2402 GCA_035692345.1 Arthrobacter sp.
AGGAAATAGAGCAGCAAGCCGGTGATCAGCGATGATTCCGAATGCGGACGTACCCGGAAAAGCGCAGCCAGCCCCCGGTTGGACAGGTACGTCAATCCCAGGCATAACGCCAGGTGAACCAGCATCTGCGGGATGCCGAACGTGAGCCAGCCCAGCGCGTTGAGCAGGAGGCTGTAAGCGGCCAGCGCTGCGAGCACCAGCAGGACGAGCCGGTACATGGTGTATCTGCCCAGCAAGGTATCCAGCCGCGTGGCAAGGAAGGGAGCGGGGCCGGCTTTCGAAGCCGCAATGGGGTTCATGTGAAAAGTGTCCCTTCAAATCCCGCCGAAAAGGCGGCGCTTCCGTCGGCAAATACTGTCAGCCAGGAGAAATCAAACGTCCGTTCCAGCTCGGCCCCGGGGACAAAGAAGAGGGCCGTAGCCAGCGCATCGGCCACCATGGCGCTCTCGGCCATGGTCCACGTGGCCACCGCCGTGCTGACGGGCAGGCCGGTGGTGCCATCGAGCACATGGTGCAGGCCGTCGCCCCACGACCGGCGGTTGGATGCGGACGCGCACAATGCCCCGCCAGTCAGCCGCATTGTGCCAATGGCGCGTGCCGGATCGTACGGGTGCTCCAACGCCACGGTCACCGCATCAGGACCACAGTGAAGCAGGTCGCCGCTCGCGTCAATCACGAAGGAATCCACGCCGCAGGCGTGCAACTGGGCCGCAAGAAGATCCACCAGTTGCCCCTTCCCGGCGGCCCCGATGTCCAGGACCAGTGGAGCGGCAGCCGTCAACACGGCCCCGTCCCACGCCAGGACATCGTCCCAGCGGGGCGCCGGAAGCGCGGACCCTGAAGGCTGGAGGGAATAGGCGGCGTCGTACCCCAGACGCTCCAGGCTGCCGCCGATCAGCGGGGTCATCGCCCCGCCGGTCAGGTCGTACAGCGAGCGGTACAGCCGGCCAAGGGCCGCTGCTTCCGCCGGCAGCTCATACCGGCCGGGCCCGCGGGACATGGCACTGACCGTGGAGTCGGAGCGGAACCGGGACCATTCGCCGTCGTACGTCTCCACCACGGCCAGCAACCGGGCGCGGAGGCTGGCGGCGAGCGGACGGGGCGTGGAGATTTCCCAACGGGTACCTATCCCCTCAAAGGCGAAGCCGTCCCAACCCGGTTTCGGCATGGCCTACTTGGCCTCGGCCTTGATCTTCTCCACGGCCTCATTGAAGCCGCCGCTGGTGAGCGATGAGCCTGCCACCTTTTCGACCTTGAGTTCGTCGATGTTCCGGCCTACAACCTGGGCGGCGATTCCGCCGGAAAATTCGCCCTGGAATTTACGGGTGTTGGGGTTGCTGGGGTGTTCGGTGATCTTGACCGCGGTTACGGTGCCAGCTGCGAGAGTCAGCTGGACCCCCACGGTTTCCTGCCCCTGGGGCGATCGGTACGTGCCGTCCGCACTGTATGTCCCATCCTTGTAGACGGAACCGCTGCCGGCCAAGGATGATGACGTGCCCGATGCCGCGGACGCGCCCGATGTGTTGTCCGAAGACAGGGCAGGCGTGCCGGTGGCCGCAGGCGCGCAACCAGCCACCGTTCCGGCCAGGGAGAGACCGGCAAATCCGGCGAAAACACTCGTGCGGACTGACGGTCTCATAAAGGTGCTCGTTTCGTGGGCTGGTTGCGTTGGGCTGGGTGCTTACGGTGTTCTCAACGTCCTGTTCACCGTATCGGTTCACCCTGTGAAACAGCAGCGCGTCCGCCGGGCCGGGAATCAGGGCGGAAATATTGCCGTAAACAGTGACGCAGCACGCCAAAATTCGTCCACGTCGCGGCCCCCGGTAGGCTAGAGGGGTGACTCCCGAAGAACTCTCCCTCGCCATATCCGCCTGCCTGAAAGACGCCGTCGCCGCTGGCGAAATTGCGCTTTCCACATCAGCTGTCCCTGATGAGGTGCGCGTGGAGCGACCGAAGAACCGGGACCACGGCGACTGGGCCACCAACATCGCCCTTCAGCTGTCCAAGCAGGCCGGCATCAACCCGCGCGAATTCGCCACCATCCTGAGCGCCCGGCTGAAGTCCATCAGCGGAGTCTCTGCCGTGGATATCGCCGGTCCGGGCTTCCTGAACATTACCGTGGATGCCGCTGCCGCAGGCGCCCTGGCGAAGGCCATCGTGGAAGCCGGACGGGAATACGGCACCAACACTGCCCTCGCGGGGCACGTGGTGAACATGGAATTTGTGTCGGCAAACCCCACAGGCCCGCTGCACATCGGACACACCCGCTGGGCCGCGCTCGGGGACGCCATAGCCCGGGTACTGCGCGCTTCCGGAGCAGAGGTCACCGCCGAGTACTACATCAACGACGCCGGCAGCCAGATGAACGTCTTCGCCCACTCCGTCTATAACCGGCTCCACGG
>DASSIA010000004.1:0-11122 GCA_035692345.1 Arthrobacter sp.
TACCAGCTTCGCGGCGGTGAACGGTTCTTCGCCCGCAAGGAAGTGCGCGACTCCATCCTTCAGCTGCGCGCGGCAACCCGGGCCGTCGCTGAAACGTCGACGCCGGAACCGCTCGGCCAGCTGGTCCGCGACATCGTTTCCTCGCTTGGCTACACGGACGCGCCGCCGCATAACGGCGGTGCCTTGCGCGAACGCTGGGAGTCACTGGCAGCGCTGGTGGCGCTCGCGGACGAGCTGGTCCACGTCCGCGGCGAGCAGTTCAGCCTCGGTGACTTTGTTAATGAACTCCAGGAGCGGTCCCTGGCGCAGCATGCCCCTACTGTCCAGGGCGTGACGCTTGCGTCGCTGCACGCCGCGAAGGGTCTCGAATGGGACGCCGTGTTCCTGGTAGGCCTCAGTGAAGGCCTGATGCCCATATCCTTCGCAGACACCCCAGAAGCCGTGGACGAGGAACGCAGGCTCCTCTACGTGGGAATCACGCGTGCTCGTGAACACCTTGCACTTTCCTGGTCAACGGCGCGGACCCCGGGTGGCCGGGCGAACCGGAAACCGTCACGGTTCCTCGATGGGCTCCGCCCCAACTCCGTGGCCAGCTCCAGCGCCCGCGGAAAAGGGCCGGCCCCGCGTCGGAAATCCGCTGCCCCCGCCACCTGCCGCGTCTGCGGGACAATGCTGGCCAGCGGCGCAGAACGCAAGGTGGGACGCTGCAACGATTGTCCGCCCAGCTACGAGGAACAGACCTTCGATGCGCTCCGGCAGTGGCGGAAGGACATAGCACTGTCGGCGGAGGTCCCGGCGTTTGTCGTCTTCACGGACGCCACCCTGACGGCCATCGCCGAAGCCAAGCCGGCCACCCTGGAGGAACTGGCAGCACTTGCCGGCGTTGGTCCGGCCAAACTGGAACGTTATGGCGAGGACGTGCTGCGGGTTCTCGTTGAAAGCAGCATCCTGTGACCCGCGGGCCAGCGGAACGTGAAACTCCGCGCCGGACCACGGCGGACGGAGCGCCCGTCGAAGTCAGGCGATCGGCCCGCCGCACCAGGACCGTGGCCGCCTTCTGGGAAAACGGGACGGCAGTGGTTGCCATTCCGGCCCGCTTCACCGCCGCGCAGGAATCCGAATGGGTGCACCGGATGCTGGAGAAGCTGCACCGCCAGGGGGAACGGCGCTCCCGCAAGGGAAGCAAGCAACCGGCCACGGATGCTGCGCTGGCAGCTCACGCCGCGGACCTTTCGGCCAGGTACTTCGGCGGCCGGGCGGTCCCGACGTCGGTCCGCTGGGTCAGCAACCAGAATTCACGCTGGGGCTCCGCAACGCCGTCGGAAGGATCCATCCGGCTCTCGGACAAGCTCCGGCCCATGCCGCAGTGGGTCATTGACTACGTCCTGCTGCATGAGCTGGCCCACCTGCTGGTGGCCGGACACAACGCCGCCTTCTGGAAGCTGCTGGACGCATACCCTGACACCATGCGGGCCAAGGCATTCCTGGAAGGCGTCTCGTTCGCCACCTCCCGGGGGCTGACCGCTGGCGGCTCCGATTCAGAGCCAGGCGACGCCGACTAGTTCCGTCCCGGCCGGCACCCGGGGCGGCTGACTGCCGGCCCCGGAGGTTAACCCTTGGGCTGCTCGCCGTCGCCGGTGGGCTGGTCGCCGTCGCGGGTGTCGGAATCATCCTTCGGCGCGTCGTCGAAGCCGCCGTTCAACAGCTTCTGCAGTGCGTCGTCCACTTCGCTGTCATTGGCCTCGGCGAGCTTGCGGCGGCCGCTGAAGCCCTGGGGGTCATCAAGGTCTTCGGCGGTGGGCAGCAGGTCCGGGTGCTGCCAGATGGCATCGCGTCCGGCAATGCCACGTTCGTCCTTAAGCGCGGCCCACAGCGTGGCAGCCTCGCGCAGCCGGCGGGGACGCAGTTCCAGCCCCACCAGCGAGGAGAAGGCGTGCTCCGCCGGGCCGCCCGTGGCCCGGCGCCGCCGGACTGTTTCCCGGAGCGCGGCGGCGGAGGGCAGCAGCTTTTCCGTGGCGGCCGCGGTGAGTTCGTCCACCCAGCCTTCAACGAGGGCCAGGGCGGTCTCAAGCTTTTCGAGGGCCTGTTCCTGCGCGGGCGTCCGCTGCGGCATGAACACGCCCTGGGACAGTGCCTCCTGGATGCCTTCAGGGTTGCTGGGGTCCAGGTCGCGGGCAAGCTCCTCAATCCGCGACGTGTCGATGTGGATACCACGCGCGTAGGCTTCGATGGCGCCCAGCAGGTGGCCACGCAGCCAGGGAACCTGGACAAAAAGCCGGGCGTGGGCGGCTTCGCGGACGGCCAGGAACAGCCGGACGTCATTCTCGGGCAGGCCCAGGCCCGCACCGAACTTGGCCACATTGGCAGGGAGGAGAGCCATCTCCAGATCGGCCAGGGGCACCCCGATATCTGTGGAACTGACGACGTCGGCGGAGAGTGCACCGATCGCTTGGCCGAGCTGCATCCCAAAGATCGCGCCGCCCATGTTCTGCAGCATGGACGAGGCACCGCCCATCATGGACTTCATTTCCTCGGGCATCTGTTCGGTCATGGCGCTGGAGAGGGCGTTCGCGATGCTGTTGGCCACCGGTTCGGTCAATCGCTTCCACGTTCCGAGCGTGGCCTCCACCCATTCAGCGCGCGACCACGCGCGGCCGATCAGGCCGGTGGCCGGAAGGTCCGTCACGGGGTCGAGCCACAGTTCAGCCAGCCGCAGGGCCTCGTCCACTTCGCGGGTCTGCACCGACGTGACGGAGGGGTCGGCGCTGCTGGCGGCAACCCGGCGGGCGTTCTCGTGCGCGAGCTGCCAGTTGACGGGCCCTTCTGACGGGGCGCTCATCATCGCCTGGACCTGGGAGAACATCTGTGCGAGGAGGTTGGGGTCGTCCGGCAGGCCCGCTGCCTTGGCAAGTTCGGCGGCGTCGAAGTTTTCCATTCCCTTGCCGCCCATCAGGTTCTGCAGCATCTCTGTCAACGGATCCTTCGGCGTGTCATCGCCGTTGGACGGATTGAGTGGGTTGGAGGTCATGATCCCGCCGATCGTCGGTGTGACTGTTCACTTCACGGTACCCCGGGCCGGGGCGGCTGTCTGCCGGACAGGGGCCCCGTTCGCTGTAGGCAAAGAGCTGGCCGCAGGCGGTACCGCGTAGTGTTGATTCAGTGACTACAACCCGTGGCGGCCATCCCTATGAGGACCGTTCTTCCGAGTTCGACGCCGGCGCAACAGCCAGTGCCCCTGTACCCGACGACGCAGCACCCGCTGACCTGTCACCCGACGGCGCGGATGCCGGCGCCATGGGCGGGCAGCCTGCCCGGCGCCCCTCCAGGCAGGGGGACCGGCGGGTGTCCGTCATGATGCTTTCCGGCATCCTGGCACTGGGGCTGGGGATCGCCGTGGGAACTCTTCCGGTGCCTTACGTCGTCGAGTCCCCGGGGCCCACGTTCAACACGCTGGGCCAGAACCAGGGCAGCCCGGTCATCAGCGTCTCCGGCCACGAAACCTTTCCCGCGAAAGGCAATCTGGACCTCACTACCGTTTATGTCGACGGCGGCCCCAACGGTCCGGTGAGCATCCTGGGGGCATTTGCCGCATGGCTTGACGGGTCCAAATCCGTGCAGCCCCAGGAGCTGATATACCCCACCGGCACCACGAAGGAGCAAGCGGACCAGCAGAGCTCGGTGGCGATGACCACCTCGCAGGAGACGGCGGTGGCGTCGGCTCTCAACGAGCTCCACATTCCTTACGGCCAGCAGCTGCAGGCCGCGGGCCTGCCGGACGGTTCGCCGTCGGCGGGGAAGATTGAGAATGGTGACATCTTCGAATCGATCAACGGGAAGCCGGTGACCTCGCTCGCCGTCGTGCAGGCGGAACTTGCCGCAGGCAAGGGTGCCCCGGCCACCCTGGTGGTGCGGCGGGCAGGGGAGCCCGTCACGGCGACCATCACGCCGGCCGCCAACGGGGCGGGCCGCTACATACTCGGTGTCATGCTCAAGTACCTGTTCGCGTTTCCGTTCGACGTGAAGATATCGCTGGACAAGGTGGGCGGGCCCAGTGCCGGGATGATGTTCGCCTTGGGGATCATCGACACCCTGACGCCGGGGGACCTGACCGGGGGCAAGCACGTCGCAGGGACGGGCACCATCAGCCCCGACGGCGCGGTTGGGCCCATCGGCGGGATCCGGCAGAAGATGGAGGGCGCCCGCGCCGGCGGCGCCACTTTGTTCCTTGCCCCGGCCGCAAACTGCGACGAGGTTGTCGGTCATGTTCCGGACGGACTACAGGTGCTCAAAGTCGAGAACCTTGCAGAGGCACGCCACGCCGTCGAGCTGGCCGGATCAGGCCAGGACACGTCCGCTTTGCCGGTCTGCTCCAACAACTAGACTGAGGCCAGGAACTAAGCTTTACTGCCACTCGTGGCAGATATGACGGACGTTGCCACGTGCTTGACCGGCGCCGCACGTCAACAGCACGCACGCTTCTCAAGTAAATCTGACGACCAGCTATGAGGTACCGAGTTTGTCCCGTCCTACCAGCCCCATCCCGCCCGGAAGACCCCCCTCACGACGCGGGGCCCTGACGCCCACGCTGATTGTCGTAGCGCTGGTGGTCGTGGGCTTCATCTTTTTCGCAAATGTGTGGACTGACGTCCTCTGGTACCGCCAGCTCGGCTTCTTCGAAGTCTTTGTGACCGAAAACCTCGCCCGGATCGGGATCTTCCTGACCGGCTTTGTCATCATGTCCGTCGCAGTCTTCTTCGCCATCCGGGTGGCCTACCGTGCGCGGCCCGTTTATGCGCCGGACTCTGAGATGCGCGACAACCTGAACCGCTACCAGGCCCAGCTTGAACCGGTCCGCCGCGTTGTGATGGTGGGTCTGCCCATCCTGTTCGGGCTGTTCGCGGGAAGCGCCGCCGCCAGCCAATGGCAAAAGGTGCTGCTGTTCTTCAACCAGCAGCCGTTCGGCCAGAGCGATCCCCAGTTTGGCCTGGACATCAGTTTCTACGTCATGACTCTTCCGTTCCTGGGATTCGTCACAGGGTTCCTCATCAGCGTGGTGGTGGTCGCCGGCATCGCCGGAATCCTCACACACTACCTTTACGGCAGCATCCGGCTTATGGAACGCGGCATCTTCACCAGCCGCGCAGCGCAGATCCACCTTGCCGTGACCGGCGCCGCCTTCCTGCTCCTGCTCGGGACCAACTTCTGGCTGGACCGCTACGCTGCACTGCAAAGCAGCGGCGGACGCTGGGCCGGTGCCCTCTACACGGATGTGAACGCCGTGATCCCCACCAAGGCGATCCTCGCCGTGGCTGCGGGCCTGGTGGCCATCCTCTTCATCGTTGCAGCAGTCATTGGCCGCTGGCGCCTGCCCATTATTGGCACGGCCATGCTGATCATCACGTCAATCCTGGCCGGCGGCGTGTACCCGTGGGTCATCCAGCAGTTCCAGGTCCGTCCTTCCGAGCAGACCTATGAGAAGGACTTCATCCAGCGCAACATCGACATGACCAGGGCCGCCTATGGCCTGGACAAGATGCAGGTGAACCGCTACGACGCCACCAACACCGCTACAACCGGCGCGCTGGCCCCTGATGCCCAGACCACAGCCAACATCAGGCTGTTGGACCCCAACCTGATCTCCGATGCGTTTGCCCAGCTGGAGCAGTACCGGCCGTATTACCAGTTTCCGCAGGCACTGAATGTGGACCGGTATTCGATTAATGGCAAAGTCCAGGACACCGTCATCGCCGTCCGCGAGCTGAATCCTGCGAACATCGCCACGAACCAGCAGGGCTGGCTGAACCAGCATGTGGTGTATACCCATGGCTACGGCGTAGTCGCGGCCAAGGGCAACAAATTTACCGTCGACGGCAAGCCGGACTTCCTCCAGTCGGGGATCCCGTCCACAGGCGTCCTCGGCGACGACTCCAGTTACCAGCCCCGGATCTACTTCGGTGAAAATTCCCCTGAATACTCCATTGTGGGGGCACCGGCGGGAGCACCACAGCGCGAACAGGACAGGCCCTCCGGTAAGGAGGGGGACGCGGAAACCCAGTACACCTTTACCGGCAATGGCGGCCCCAACGTGGGCAGCTTCTTCAACAAGGTCCTGTACGCCATCAAGTTCCAGTCCTCGGACCTGCTCCTTTCCGACGGCGTGAACGATCAGTCCCAGATCCTGTACGACCGCAACCCGCGTGAGCGGGTCGAGAAGGTCGCACCGTACCTGACCGTTGACGGAAATGCCTACCCTGCCGTTGTTGACGGCCGCGTCAAGTGGATCGTGGACGGGTACACCACCAGCCAGTACTATCCGTACTCCCAGCAGGCGCAGCTCTCGGCGGCCACCACTGACTCCCAGACCACGTCCGGCAGGGCCGTGGCCTTGCCGAACAGTTCCGTGAACTACATCAGGAACTCCGTGAAAGCAACCGTGGATGCATACGACGGCTCGGTGACTCTCTATGCGTGGGATGATCAGGATCCCGTCCTGAAGGCTTGGCAGAAGGTCTTTCCCACGTCCCTGAAGCCATACTCGGAGATGTCCGGAGATGTCATGAGCCACGTCCGCTACCCCGAGGACCTGTTCAAGGTGCAGCGGGAACTCCTGGGCCGCTACCACGTGACGGAACCCGTGAGTTTCTACAAGAGCGACGAAGTGTGGAGCGTTCCGAACGATCCCACCGTCTCCACGGAAGTCAAGCAGCCTCCGTTCTACATGTCACTGCAGATGCCGGACCAGAAACAGCCGGCGTTCCAGCTCACGTCCTCCTTCATTCCGCAGATCGTGAACGGCACGGCGCGGAACGTCCTGTACGGATTCCTCGCGGCGGACTCTGACGCAGGCAACCAGAAGGGCGTCAAGGCCGATACCTACGGCCAGCTGCGCCTCCTGCAGATTCCGCCCGCAACCCAGGTTCCGGGACCGGGACAGGCCCAGAACAAGTTCAACTCGGATCCCACGGTGTCCCAGGCCCTGAACCTCTTGCGGCAGGGGGCCTCGGAGGTGCTCAACGGTAACCTGTTGACACTGCCTGTGGGCGGCGGCATCCTCTACGTCCAGCCCGTGTACCTGAAGTCGACGGGCGAGACCTCGTATCCCACACTGCAGCGCGTGCTGGTGGCCTTTGGTGACAAGGTGGGCTTCGCGCCCACCCTCGATGCAGCGTTGAAGCAACTCTTCAACGGTGACTCCGGTGCTTCCGCCGGTGATTCGGCCAACAACGGGCAGGCTCCTGCTGTTCCGGGCGCACAGCCCGCGGTCAGTGCGGGTGCCCAGGCGGACCTGCGGGCAGCACTTGATGAGGCGAACGCCGCCATCAAGGCGGGCCAGTCAGCCTTGGCGGGCGGCGACTTTGCAGCCTACGGGGAAGCGCAGAAGAAACTGGCTGCGGCCCTGCAGAAGGCACTGGACGCCGAAGGCAAGATCCCTGCGCCGGCGGCCCCGGAGGCCGCGCCTTCGCCGGCAGCCTCGGCGGCGCCGACGCCCTCGCCGTCAGCCGGCAACTGAGGGGACCGGCCCAGCGAGACGCACATCACGCCACCAGGATTTGGCCTCCCGTTCACCGGACGGTAGAGTTGATCTTGCGACGCGGGGTGGAGCAGTTCGGTAGCTCGCTGGGCTCATAACCCAGAGGTCACAGGTTCAAATCCTGTCCCCGCAACTGGTGGAAAGTCCGGATTCTGGAAACAGGATCCGGACTTTCCGGTTTAACGGGTCCGGACAGGTTTCTTTCCCTGCAACCAGTTTTTGTCCAGATAATGCGCGATCCTGCTGCCGCGGAGCCCATTAAGTGGACAAAAACTCCGGGTCAGAGGGTGGTCATCGCCAGCCGGCCGCCCTTGGTAATTGCCTCCTTGAAACTAGGGTAGTGTTGATCAAGCGACGCGGGGTGGAGCAGTTCGGTAGCTCGCTGGGCTCATAACCCAGAGGTCACAGGTTCAAATCCTGTCCCCGCAACCATATGAGAAGACCCCGACCGGCATTACGCCGGCCGGGGTCTTCTTTTGCCCGATTACTCCGGGTTCCTAGTATTCTCGTTCGCAAAGCCCTTTGAGCACCTGGCCAGTCATTCTCGAGAGGAATGTTGTTCGATGTCCACACCCACAAAGAAGCCCGGCTCCTCGACGGGCAAGCGGTCCCGACTCTACTGGGGTGTGCCTGCCGCTCTCGTGGCATTGGTCCTGGTGGTGCTGGTGGCCCGGTGGTTGACGGACCTTCCCGCTGTTGCGTCGTTCCTGGTTGACTATCCGGGCCATTCGGAACTGCCTGAGGGCGCGCCCGTAGGATTCCCGGCGTGGCTGGGCTGGCAGCATTTCCTGAATGCTTTCTTCCTGCTGCTCATCATCCGGACCGGCTGGCAGGTACGGACAACCACGCGCCCCAGCGGACATTGGATCCGTAACAACAAAGGGCTGATCAAAACCAGGAACGCGCCAACCAAAATCACCCTGGAGCTCTGGTTCCACCTGACGCTTGACGCGCTGTGGATCCTCAACGGCCTGGTGTTCGCCATCCTGCTGTTTGCCACCGGCCAATGGATGCGGATTGTGCCCACGAGCTGGGACGTCGTTCCCAACGCACTCTCGGCCGCGCTTCAGTACGCCTCGTTGAACTGGCCCACCGAGAACGGCTGGGTCAACTACAACGCGCTCCAGCTGCTGACGTATTTCGCCACGGTCTTCATTGCCGCTCCGCTGGCCTTTATCTCCGGAATCCGGACGTCCTCCGCCTGGCCGAAGAAGGCCACGGCCCTGAACAAGGCCTACCCCATGGAACTCGCGCGGGCCATCCATTTTCCGGTCATGATCTACTTCGTGGCGTTCGTTGTGGTGCATGTCTTCCTGGTGCTCGCCACCGGTGCGCTGCGCAACCTCAACCACATGTACGGTGGCAGCGACGACGCCGGCTGGTTTGGCTTCTGGGTGTTTGTCGCCTCGGTGGCCGTGATGGTGGCGGCCTGGTTCCTGGCCCGCCCCATCTTCCTTCGCCCCATCGCGTCTCTGATGGGCAAAGTCAGCCGCTGATACCCGGGGCAGCGGGGTCGTCCGGACCCGGCTGCTCCCCGCGCAGCTTCCGGTAAGTTGCCAAGGCACGCTCCCTGGATTCGGGCAGACCCACCACAGGGGCCGGGTAGGTGTGCGCACCGGCCTGTTTCCACGGCTCGTGAAGAAACGTCGGGTCCAGCTGGGCGAGTTCCGGAATGAACCGGCGGAGGTACCGGCCGTCGGCGTCGAACTTTTTGCTTTGCGTCACCGGATTGAAGATCCTGAAGTACGGGGAGGCGTCGGCGCCGGAGCCTGCCACCCACTGCCAGTTCGCGGGGTTGCTGGCGGCATCGGCATCCACCAACGTGTCCCAGAACCACGCTTCCCCCCACCGCCAATCGGCCAGCAGATTCTTGACCAGGAACGATGCCGCAGCCATCCGGACCCGGTTGTGCATCCATCCCGTCTGCCACAGCTGCCGCATCCCCGCGTCCACCAGCGGATAGCCCGTCCGGCCGTGCTGCCATGCGGCAAGCTCAGAGGCGGAGGGTACCTGCCATTCAAAATTGTCGAACTCCGGGCGGTAGTTCCGCGTGGCGAGGTCCGGATTGGCGTAGAGCAGGTGCCAGCAGAATTCACGCCAGCCCAGTTCCGAGGCGAAAATTCCGACGTCGGGCGTCATCTGGTGCGGGAAGTGGCGGCGGATCCCGTGCCAGACCCGGAAAGGACTGATTTCACCGAACCGCAGGTGCGGGGAGAGCCGGGACGTGCCTTCGAGACCGGGCACGTCCCGCCCGGTTGCGTATTCCCGTGCCGGGCCCGCCAGGAAGTCTTCAAGCCGGCGGTACGCCGCCGGCTCACCGGGTTCCCATGTCTCGACCAGCCCTGCACTCCAGTCCGGCGCCATGGGCAGCAAAGACCAGTCCGCCAGGGCGTCACTGTGTGCGGGCTGCACCGAACCGGCGGGGGAGGGCAGGGCTGTGGGCGCGTCCAAGGGCCCGCGGGGTTCGCCGGTGCCGGTGCACGCGCGCCAGAAGGGGGTAAAGACCTTATAGGGACCGCCACTGCCGGTCCGGATGGTCCACGGTTCGAAGAGGAGGTTGGCATGGAAACTGGCTGCTTCGATCCCGCTTTCCGCGGCCCACGACTTGATGCCCGCATCCACGGTCCGTTCGGGGCCGCCATACCGCCGGTTCCACAGCACGTGCCGCGCGCCGGTTTCCGCGGCCAGATCCCGGATCACCCGGGCGGCGGGTCCCCGCCTGAGGGTCAGGGTTGAACCGAGTTCGGCCAGGGCCGTGCCAAGGGAGAGCAGCGAATGATGCAGCCACCAGCGGGCCGCGCCGCCGAGCGGACGGATGCCCGGCGATTCCTCGTCGAGGATGAAGACCACCGTGAGCGGCCCGCCGATCTCCACCGCTCGGCACAAGGCGGGATTGTCGTCGAGTCGAAGGTCGTCACGGACCCAGAGGATTGAGGATCCGGCACGTTCAGTCATGGCCTCCACGGTACACATCTCTGCGGCAGGAAGCCTGCAGCGGGATTCGGACCGTGCCCGGGTACGCCAAGGGCCGGGGCTCCTGGTGAACCCCGGCCCCGGCAGGCCGTCCCGCTGCGGACCTTTTGCCGGTTACAGCTTGTCGAAGTCTGCTTCCTCGACCGTGGACTCTGAGGCAGCGGAGGCGCTGGCACCAAGTGCGGGCTTGGAGCCACCGGACTTCAGGGCCGCCAGGCGGGCCTCGATTTCCGCCTGCTCGCCAAGGTCTTCAAGTTGGTTGAACTGGCTGTCCAGGCTGGACGCGGCCAGCTCCTGCTGCCCACGGACCTTTGCCTCTTCGCGGCGGATCTTCTCTTCGAAGCGGCCAACTTCGGAGGTGGGGTCCATGAAGTCGATGCTCTTGATGGCATCATGCACCTGGGACTGCGCCGCGGCCGTCTTGGAGCGGGCCACCAGCTCGTTGCGCTTGCTGGTGAGCTCGTTCAGCTTGCCCTTCATCTGGTCCAGGCCGGACTTGAGCTTGTCCACCACCTCGGACTGCGAGGCGATGTTCGGCGCAGCACTCTTGGCTTCGCTCTCTGCCGACATCTGGCGCTGCAGGGCCACCTTGGCAAGGTTGTCGAACTTTTCAGCATC
>DASSIA010000005.1:0-5719 GCA_035692345.1 Arthrobacter sp.
ATTAAATTCGTCGATATCCGCTTCACCGACCTCCCCGGCGTCCAGCAGCACTTCAACGTGCCGGCCAAGAGCGTTGACGCTGACTTCTTCGTCAACGGCCAGCTCTTCGACGGATCATCCATTCGCGGCTTCCAGGGCATCGCCGAATCGGACATGCAGCTGATCCCGGATGTCACCACCGCATTCCTGGACACCTTCCGCATGGAAAAGACCCTGGCTCTGAACTTCTCCATCGTGAACCCGCGCACCGGTGACCCGTACCACCGCGACCCCCGCGGCGTGGCCGAGAAGGCTGAGGCCTACCTCGCCTCCACCGGCATCGCCGACACCGCGTTCTTCGCTCCCGAGGCCGAGTTCTTCGTCTTCGACAACGTCCAGTACCAGTCCTCCCCCGAGGGCAGCTTCTACAAGATCGACTCCGAAGAGGCACACTGGAACACCGGCCGCGAAGAAGAGGGCGGAAACCTCGGCTACAAGACCCCCATCAAGGGTGGCTACTTTCCGGTTTCCCCCACCGACAAGCAGGCTGACCTCCGCGACGCCATGTGTGTTGCCCTGGATGAGGCAGGCCTCGAGGTTGAGCGCAGCCACCACGAGGTAGGCTCCGCCGGCCAGGCTGAAATCAACTACAAGTTCACCACGCTGACCCACGCGGCGGATGACCTGCAGAAGTTCAAGTACGTCATCAAGAACACGGCCGACGCCTGGGGCAAGTCCGTGACCTTCATGCCGAAGCCGGTCTTTGGTGACAACGGTTCGGGCATGCACTGCCACCAGTCGCTGTGGACCAACGGCGAGCCGCTGTTCTACGACGAAAAGGGCTACGCCGGCCTGTCCGACATGGCCCGCTGGTACATCGGCGGCCTGCTGAAGCACTCCTCCGCAGTGCTGGCCTTCACCAACCCGACGGTGAACTCCTACCGCCGCCTGGTCAAGGGCTTCGAAGCTCCGGTCAACATGGTTTACTCGCAGGGCAACCGCTCCGCCGGTATCCGCATCCCCATCACGGGCTCCAACCCGAAGGCCAAGCGCATCGAGTTCCGCGCGCCGGACCCCTCGTCCAACCCGTACCTGGCATTCGCTGCCCAGCTGATGGCCGGCATTGACGGCATCCGCAACCGGATCGAACCGCCTGCTCCGATCGACAAGGACCTCTACGAGCTCCCCGCCGAGGAAGCCAAGGACATCCCCAAGGCTCCGGGCAGCCTGGAAGAGGCCCTGGAAGCCCTGCGCGAGGACAACGAGTTCCTGCAGGCCGGTGGCGTATTCACCCAGGACCTGATCGACACCTGGATCGAGTACAAGTACGAGTACGAGATCCGCCCGCTGTCCCTGCGCCCGAACCCGTACGAGTTCGAGCTCTACTACGGCGTCTAGCCAGATCGGCGGCTGAACCCGTTCAGTCCCCAAAAAGTCCGCCCGCTGCCAGCTTCAATGCTGCGCAGCCGGGCGGACTTTTTTGTCCCTAAGGTGGAGGCCGGCTCCAGACGTGCTGAGACCGGGAGCCAGCCCCCTGGCATGTGTTCCCCGGGACGAAGACTTTTCAAGCCTTCCCCCCAACAAGGTTTGAAGAACACCGCCCATCCACATGATGGGTCAATGTGGCGCCGGTGGCAATGTCCCGCCGCCGTGTCCTGGCCGGTTCATCCCGTGAAGCTCCGGTACATGGTCCGCTGCGGCCCGGCGCTTCCGCCCAGGTATTGTCCGTGGTCCACAAAGCCTGCGGCCGTGTAGGCGGACAACCCTGCCGGGTTGGCTTCGTTGACGGAAAGTACGACGCCGGCCTCGTGCGTTCCGCGCCTGGCGGTCAGTTTCGCGGCGGCGTCCACTGCGGACGTTGCCGCCAGCGGCCCGAGGCCTTTGCCCTGGTGGCGCCGGTCAATCAGGAAGCCACGCAGCAGCCAGGCAGACTCATCATCGGGCCAGCCCGCAAGGCGCGCGGCACAGGCCTGGAGGGTCAGCACACCGACGGCATAGCCGGCGGCTTCAATGACGTAAGGGAACCTCGAGTCCTCGGCCAGTCCCGCCAGGGCCATCCGGAGGGGGTCGCCCACGAAGCTGCTTTGCCCCGGGCCGAGTTCCAGGCCAGCCACTTCGCCGAGTTGGATGGCGAGGGCATCTGACTCGAGGTCGTCCAGGGAAATCAGCCAGACCGAACCGGCCGGGCTTTTCAGGTCAGCGGCCCGTCAGCACCGGCGGGAGCCCCGCCGTCGGCCGGCGGCCCTGCAGGGTCCATCCAGAGGACCTCCCAGAGGTGGCCGTCCGGGTCCTGGAAGCTGTGGTTGTACATAAAGCCGTAATCCTGCACGTCCTGCGACCCGGTGCCGCCGGCGGCGAGCGCCTTGCGGATTGTTTCGTCAACGGCCTCCCTGCTGTCCACGGAAAACGCCATGATGGCTTCGGTGGCAGCGCCTGCGTCCGCAACGTCTTTGGACGTGAAGGTCTTGAAGAAGCCCTCCACCAGGAGCATAACGAAGGCGTTCTCGTTGATGATCATGCAGGTCGCGTTTTCATCGGTGTAGTCCGGGTTGAAGGAGAAACCAAGGGCCGTGAAGAAGTCCACTGATCGGTTCAGGTCCTTAACGGGCAGGTTCAGGAAGAATTGCGTAGCCATGGCCCCCAACCTAGCATCGGAGCGCGGCGGCTGTCTGCAACCTTCCGGGCGGACCGCAGTGCACCCTAGTGACCGTAAAAGACCTTTTCGAAGACCGCCCTGGCACGCCGGCTCAGTCGAAGGTAGTCCTCCTCCAGGGTGGCCGCGTGGCCCGGTTTGTAGCCACACCAGCGCGCCACTGCTTCGAGGTCGCGCCGCGAGGACGGCAGCAGATCCGACGCCCTTCCGCTCCAGATGACATTGGCGGACCGGATCCTGCTGGCGAGCCGCCACGCGTCCGCCAGCAGCGTCGCGTCAGCAACGGTGAGAAGGTTCAGGCCGGCTGCAGCCTCAAGGGCCTCCACGGTGGACGTTGTCCGCAGTTCCGGGTGCTTGCCCGCGTGCTGGAGCTGTAGGAGCTGCACCAGCCACTCGACGTCGCTCAGTCCCCCGCGTCCAAGCTTCAGGTGGCGGGCCGGGTCCGCCCCCCGCGGCAGCCGTTCCGCTTCCACGCGCGCTTTGACCCTGCGTATTTCCCGGACGTCCTGCTCCGAAATCGTTTCCGGGTACCGGATCGGATCGATAAGGGCCAGGAAGTCGTTGGCCAGTGCGTCATCGCCGGCCATGGGCCGGGCGCGCAGCAACGCCTGCGCTTCCCAGATCAGGGACCAGCGGCGATAGTACTCGGCAAACGAATCAAGCGAGCGCACCATGGCGCCGTTCTTTCCTTCGGGCCGCAGATCCGCGTCCATCTGCAGGACCCGCTCGGCCATGATCGCGGGCTTGAGGGGCTGGGTGAGCAGGCTGGACACCTTGGATACCATCCGGGCTGCCTGCTCCTGCGCTTCCTCTTCGGTGAAGCCGGGCAGCGCCCGGTGGACGTACATCACGTCGGCGTCGGAGCCGTAGCCAATCTCGCGGCCGCCTTGGCGGCCCATCGCCACCACCAGAAGTGCGGTCTTAAGCGGTCCGGCGGCGGAGACGATGCCTTCGGCCACGCGCAGGGCGCCCAGGACGGCCGCCCGGTCAGTGTCCGCCAGCGCGGCGCCCACCTGGGCCTGGTCGAGCAACCCGGCAGAATCCGCAATGGCGATCCGGAGGGTCTCCCTGCGCCGGATGAGCCGGATCAGCCGCATGGCGTTTTCAGGGTCCGGGTGGCGTGACATCTTGGCGGTGATCTCCTGCCACTGCGCTTCGAAGCCCACGGGAGTGAGTTCTTTGTCGTGGCCCAGCCATGCAACCGATTCCGGCGAAACCTCCAAGAGGTCAGCAATGAGCCGCGAGTTGGAGAGCACGTGGCACAGCCGCTCCGCCGCTGCCGCGGAATCCCGGAGCATGCCCAGGTACCAGTGGGTGGTGCCCAGCGCCTCACTGACCCGCCGGAACGCGAGGAGCCCGGCGTCGGGGTCAACCCCTTCGGCCAGCCAATCCAGCAGGATGGGCAGCAACTGGCGTTGCAGGGCTGCCCGCCGGCTGACACCGGCGGTCAGCGCCTCGATATGCCGCATGGCGCCCTGCGGGTCACGGTAGCCCAGCGCGGCAAGGCGGCCCTGGGCGGCCTCCGGGGTGAGCCTGGCGTCCTCGCTGCTGAGCTTGGCCGCGGTGTTCAGCAGCGGGCGGTAGAAGATCCGTTCGTGCAGTTCCCGGACGGATCGTTTGGTCTTCTGCCAGGTGGCCAGCAGGGAAGACGGTGGCGGCCGGTCATTGGAGAACGGACCCAGCACTGCCTTCGCGAGGGCGCGCAAGGCCGCTTCACTGACGGGCATCAGGTGCGTCCGGCGGAGCTGGAACAGCTGGATGCGGTGTTCCAGTAGGCGCAGGTACCGGTAGGCATGATCGAACGCGGCGGCGTCGGACCGGCCGATATAGCCCCCGGCTGAGAGTGCCGCTATTGCCGAGGTGGTATCCCTGCGGCGAAGGGATTCGTCGGATTTGCCGTGCACCAATTGGAGCAGTTGGACCGTGAACTCCACGTCCCGGAGGCCGCCGCGGCCAAGCTTGATCTGCCGTTGTTCCTCCGCTGCCGGGATATGTTCGGTGACCCGGCGGCGCATCGCCTGCACCGATTCCACGAACCCTTCCCGGCCCGCGGAACTCCAGATCAGCGGTGCCACCGCCCTTTCGTAGCGTTCCCCCAGGTCTTTGTCTCCGGCGATGGTCCGTGCCTTCAGCAGCGCCTGGAATTCCCAGCTCTGGGCCCAGCGCGCGTAATAGCTTTCGTGGGAGGCCAAGGTACGGACCAGCGGGCCGGATTTACCCTCGGGCCGGAGGTTGGCGTCCACTTCCCAGAGGCCGGGCTCGCGTGCCACCGAGGAGATGGCCCGGGAGATGCCGGTGGCCAGGGCAGTGCCGATGGTGCTGGCACGGGCATCATCCAGGTCGCCGCCGTCGATCACATAGATGACATCGACGTCGGAAATGTAGTTCAGTTCCCGCGCCCCGCATTTGCCCATCCCGATGACGGCCAGGCCAACGCCGTCCACTTCCTCGGGGGTGAACTGCTCAGCAGCCTCGGCCCGCGAGACCGCCAGCGCCGCTTCGATCGCAGCCCCGGCCAGGTCGGCAAGTTCAGCCCCGACGGCGGGCATAAAGTCCAGCGGGTCGGCGGCGCACAAGTCTTTGACTGCGAGGTCCACCACTCCCCTCCGGTAGGCAGTCCGCAGGGCCGCGTACGCTTCCGTACCCGTTATTCCTGCCAACGGCCGGGCTGACCGGGGGTCTGCCCGGACGGATGCCAGGAGGGCAGACCGGAGCTGCTCCCGATCGGCAGGAACCGGTTCGGGGCTGGCGGTGACTTCGAAGGCGGCAAGGTGTTGCGGATGGCGGATAAGGAACTCGCCCAAGGCTTCGGAAGCCCCCAGCACACGGTACATCGGCTCACTGACCTCCGGATCGGCGGCCGCAAGCTCCCGAAGCGCGGGATGCTTTTCAATCAGCCTGACCAGTGACTGCAGCGCAGTATCAGGGTTGGCCGCCATCTGCAGGCCGGCGAAGATCCTGTCCGGGTCCAGGCCGTCCAGTTCCGGGGCAGCCAGGAAGCGCTCACCCTTCTCCAGGTCACTGAAGCCGGCTGAGATGAGGCGGCGGGCGAGGCTCACCGCCGCCTAGAGGATGCCGAGGTTGCGC
>DASSIA010000006.1:0-4901 GCA_035692345.1 Arthrobacter sp.
TTTGTCCCAACCGGTGTTGCCGGTTATCCCTGCGCGGGATCCTTCTTGCCGGTGAGCTTGTTCCAGCGTGCCTGCAGGCCCCACCTGGTGACGTTGACCATGGCTTCAACAACGATGTTGCCACTCATCTTTGAGGCACCCAACTCGCGCTCAACGAACGTAATGGGGCGTTCCTCGATCCTGAGGCCCAGCTTCGCTACCCGCCACGCGAGGTCAACCTGGAACCCGTAGCCCACCGAATCGACCAGATCGAGGTTCAGTTTTTCCAGCGTGGTCCGCCGGAAGGCGCGGTAGCCGCCGGTGACGTCTTTGATCTTCAGGCCCAGCATGAGCCGGGCGTACGTGCTGCCAACCCGCGAAATAGCCTGCCGGTACAGCGGCCAGTTAACCACGCTTCCGCCAGGAACCCAGCGGGATCCCATGGCAAGGTCCGCGCCCTGTTCCACGGCTTCCAGCAACTGCGGAAGCTGTTCGGGCTGGTGTGAGCCGTCCGCATCCATTTCCACCAGGACGTCATAGCCTGCCTCGAGTCCCCACTTGAACCCGGCAATATAGGCGGCACCCAGGCCCGCCTTGCCTTGCCGATGGAGCACATGAACCTGCGAATCCTCGGCGGCGAAGCCGTCCGCAAGGTGGCCGGTGCCATCCGGGCTGTTATCGTCCACCACCAGGACGTCAGAGGCCGGCACGGCTGCCCGCAGGCGTTGAAGAGTCTTGGGCAGCGATTCCAGCTCGTTATAAGTCGGAATAATGGTGAGGACGCGCACAAAGGGCCTTCCTGGACGGGAGCGGTCGGAGCGGGCTGATGCCAGCAGTGTTGCTGGTGGTCAGGCGCAACTACCTATTATAGGGCGATCATCTGCGTCTCCGGTCAGGAGCGCAGCGCCGGACTTGAAAAGAGCTCTGTGCCGTCCTTCACGGTCTGCAGGCACACGGGGTCCGCACCGGTGTCCAGTGCCGGAAGTAGCGGTGTGCGGGCACGCGGATCCGTGCTCCAGGACTGCACCCGTCCGTCTGCCACCTGGACCATCAGCTCCTCCACGTCCCAGACCGCAAAACTGGCTGGTGCCCCCGGAACCAGTTGCCCGGCCATCGGGTTGTGGTACTTTGCAGCCCGCCACCCCGCGCGTGTGTGGCCCAGGAACGCTGCGCGGGCCGAGATCCGTTCAGCGTGGTTGTGGTGTTCCAGGCAGGCGCGCACACTGGACCAAGGCCGCAGCGGTGTCACGGGGCTGTCACTGCCGAAGCAGATCGGTACACCGGCAGCGTAGAACGACGCAAACGGGTTCATGGAACGGCTCCGGTTGCCCAGGCGCTGTTCATACATTCCGCCGTCGTTCCCCCATTCTGCATCGAAGCGGGGCTGCGCGCTGACGGTGACGGAATAGCGGGCCAGTTGTTGCACGGCGCCGGCGTCTGCGACTTCCACATGCTCGAAGCGGTGGCCGGCGGCACGGACGCGCTGCTCACCCACCTCGGCGGCCGCGAGTTCCAGTGCCTCCAGAGCCGCATCGAGTCCGGCGTCGCCAATGACATGGAAGCCGCCCTGGATGCCCAGCAGCGAGCAGGCAGCCAGATGGGCCCCGGCCTGTTCCGCAGAAAGATAGAGGCTGCCCCGCTCCCCTGCTGCGTCGCTGTAGCCGGATCTTAGGGCAGCCGTCCGGGAGCCCAGGGAACCGTCAATGTTCAGATCGCCGGCCAGGCCGCGCACAGATACGCCCAGTCCGTCCAATAGCGCCCTGGCGTGCTCCTCCGACGTGGCCAGCTCGCCCCAATACGGCAGGACTTCCGGCACCGCCGCCGGCATTCCCTGGCCGGACGGAATGTTCCACGCCGCAGCAAGGCGAAGGTCGGAAACTCCCCCGATATGCGGTGCGGCCATCTCTGCCAGCGCCACGTATCCGTTTTCGGCTGCTTCGCTCAGGGCGTGCCGCTGGTAGGCAAGGATGCTGGCCTCCGGGAGCCGGCGCGCTTCCTGACGCGCTGCGGTATGCGCCGCCCGCTTCACGTGGGGACCCACCGTGTAGCCGTCGAGGCCGGCAAGTCCGGCGGCGGCAGCCAAGGAGGAAGAGACCAACGCCGAATGCGCGTCCGCCCGGGACAGGAACACAGGCCTGCCCCCTGCCGCCCGCTCGAGCTCCCCGGCGGCCGGCAGTGCCGGGTCATCCCACGTGGACTCGTCCCAGCCGTGACCCAGCAGCGGGCCTTCGCCTCCGGACGCGGCCACGGCATCGAGCAATTGCCGGGCGGAACGGACCCCGCCCAGTTGAAGTGAACCCAGCGCAATGCCGGTTTCTGTCAGGTGGATATGGGAGTCGACGAACCCCGGCGCTACGAGGGCCCCCCGGAGATCGATGATGTCCATGGAACTGTCGGCGATGGAGGAGGCCGCCTGCTCGGAGCCGACCCAGGCAACAGTGTCTCCATCAACCAGCATTGCCGTGGCGAAGGGATCCGCGGCGGTGTAGACCGAGCCGTTGCGGTACAGGGCCACCTTCCGTTCATGCGGTGCAGGCGTGGTGGATCGTTCGGTGGTCATGCGGGCAAAGCTCCTGGGGCTAGGGGGAAGACGGCAAGCTGCCGGCACATCAGAGGACGGAAGAGTAAGCCACGACGCCGCGGCGGATGAGCGATATCGCTTCTGCGCAGAGCCTGGCCAGACGGGGGTCCAGCCCGGGGATCTTGGCGAGCTGGTCCAGGAGGTCGATGACCTGTTTGACCCAGCGTACGAAGTCGCCCGCTGCCAGGTCCGTGCCGTTCAGCACTTCCTGAAGGTGCCGCCCCTTGGCCCACTTGTACATGGGCCAGACGAGACCCAGTTCCGGTTCGGCGGTCAGCGGAAGCTTGTTTGCTTCTTCGATGTCCTCCAGGGCCGACCATTCACGGATCACCACATCAACTGACGACTCAAGGGAGATGCTGGGCATCCGGGGACGGAGGCCCCTGTCCTCGCGTTTGGCCTGATAGACCAGGACGCTCGCCAGGGCTGCGACCTCGACGGCGTCCAGGTCGTTGAGTGCGCCCAGGCGCAGTGACTGCGAAATCAGCAGGTCCTTCTCGCCGTAGATCCGGCGAAGCCGCTGTCCATCGGCACTGATGGACAGGCGCCCGTCAGCGCCCGCCTCCAGGTACCCATACGTGGAAAGAACGTCACACACGCGGTCGAAGGTCTTGGCAATGGTATTGGTCCGGCCCTGGATCTGGCGGGCCAGGGCGTCCGTCTCGCGGCGCAGCTTCCACCAGCGTTCAGACCACCGCGCGTGGTCTTCACGCTCGCTGCAGCCGTGGCAGGGGTGGGCCCGGAGCGCCCGACGGAGCTCGGTGATCCGCTTTTCCTGATGGGGCAGGACGGATCCCAGGCCAAAGTCGGTGCTTCGGCCGGGGGCCGGGGGGCGGTTCTCCCGCAGCGCATTCCGGGCCGACGATGCGAGGTCGCGTCGGGACTTCGGGACCTTTGCGTTGAATGACTTCGGAATCCGGATCCGCGTCAGGGGCGCGATGGGCCCTTCAAGGTCCTCCGTGCCGATCCGGCGGAGCTGGTTGTCGAGCGTCAGGATGGCGGGCCGTGGCTCCCTGCCGCTGTGGTCCGAGCTCAGCACCACCGCCGGCCCGGGCGCCCGCCCTCCCGGGACGTCCACCACGTCGCCGGGCATCAGCCGGGCCAAGGAGTCTTCGTTCAGGGACTTGTGGGCCCGGGACTTGCTGCGCGTGGTGACATTTTCGGCGTCGGACAGTTCGCGGCGCAATCGGGCATACTCGGTGAAGTCTCCGAGGTGGCAGGTCATGGATTTCGCGTATCCCGCGAGGGACTCTTCCCGGCTGCGCACCTGCTTGGCAAGCCCAACAACGGACCGGTCCGCCTGGAACTGCGCGAAGGACGATTCCAGGATTTCCCGTGCCCGGGCGCGGCCAAACTGCGCCAACAGGTTGATGCTCATGTTGTATGTCGGCCGGAAGCTTGAGTTCAGCGGGTAGGTTCGCCGCGAGGCGAGGCCGGCAACGGCCGCAGGGTCCGTGCCCGGTTGCCAGAGGACAACCGCATGGCCTTCGACGTCGATGCCGCGGCGGCCGGCGCGGCCGGTCAGTTGCGTGTACTCCCCCGCGGTGATGTCCACATGGGCTTCGCCGTTGAACTTGTCGAGCTTTTCCAGGACCACGGAGCGGGCCGGCATGTTAACGCCCAGGGCCAGGGTTTCGGTGGCGAATACCGCCTTGACCAATCCCTCAACGAAAAGTTTCTCCACCACCTCCTTGAACGTGGGAAGCATCCCGGCATGATGGGCCGCGAAACCACGCAGGAGTCCGTCCCGCCACGTCCAGAAGCCCAGGACGTCCAGGTCCTCGGACGGGATGTCCTGTCCGGCCTCGTCAACGCGCTGGGCAATGATCCGCTGCTCCTTCTCCGTGGTCAGCCAGAGCCCGGAGGAGACACACTGGGCCACGGCGGCGTCACAGCCGGCCCGGGAAAAGATGAACGTGATGGCGGGCAGCAGGTCCTGACGGTCCAGGCTTGCAATCACCTGGGGGCGGCTGGCTTTCCGGACGGCGCGGGGCTGGGCTCCCTGCCCGGGGCGGTCCTCGGTCCGTTGCCGGTGCTGCCGGCGCTGGCTGCGGCCGCCATGGCCGAAGCGGCCGGCGAAACTCTGCTGGCTTTCAGTGCGGGCCATCGCCAGCAGATCCGGATTGACTTCAAACCCCGGCCGGTCCGCGTCACTCCCAGCCGCGTCCACGCGTTCCTGGACCCCAACCGGAGCGCCGGTCTCCGCATCCGCGGGCGGCGCGATTTCGTCGAAGGTGGTTTCGCCTGCGAACAGGTCCACGATTTCGCGGCCCACCATCACGTGCTGCCACAGGGGAACCGGCCGGTGCTCGGAGACGATGACGTCGGTGTCGCCCCGGAC
>DASSIA010000007.1:0-3968 GCA_035692345.1 Arthrobacter sp.
AACGTCAGGGCCGTCAGTCCCAGGGCCGGGGTGAACCCATGCCACAGCGCAAGGTGACCGGCCTGCTCTGCCGGTGTGCCGGCGTCGGGCGCGGTGGAGGCGAACAGCGCGGCGTACGGCTGGAGCCAGGCGTCCACCGGCGCCGGCCACAGGCCGTAGGCGATGCTGAGGAGGCTGAGGAGGGCCGGAGCCGCCAGGAAGGAAGGCCTGACGGCTTTGAACGTTGTCCGCTCAATCCCGGGCTTCGCCGCGAACGCGCCCCACATGAACCGGGCGCTGTAAGCGAACGTCAGAACGGATCCGAGGACGATGCCCACCAGCACCACCATGGGCCAGGCATCCCCGCCGGAAGCATGGTGGACAAAGGCTTCCAGGACGGATTCCTTGGCCACAAACCCGGCGAGCAACGGGACGCCGGCCATTGAGGCGGCACCGATCGCGGCCACGATCCCCAACGCCCGCGACGACTGGAAGACGCCGGACAGCTGGCGGACATCGCGGGTTCCGGACTGGTGGTCGATGATGCCCACCACCAGGAAGAGGGTGGCCTTGAAAAGTCCGTGGGCCAGGAGCATCGCGAGGCCGGCGAGGGCCGCATCCGGCGTGCCAAGCCCCACCACCATGGTCAGGAAGCCAAGCTGGCTGACAGTGCCGTAGGCCAGGATGAGCTTGATGTCGGTCTGCCGCAACGCCCGGTAGCCGCCTACCAGCATGGTGGCCAGGCCCAGCCCCAGCACGATGACCTGCCAGTAGTCGGTGCCGGAAAATCCCGGGGCGAGCCGGGCCACCAGGTAAATCCCGGCCTTCACCATCGCCGCGGCATGCAGGTAGGCGCTGACCGGCGTGGGGGCCGCCATGGCGCCCGGGAGCCAGAAGTGGAAGGGAACCAGCGCGGACTTGCTGATGGCGCCAACCAGGATAAGTACGACGGCGGCGGCGACGATTGCCGCGGACGGTCCGGTAACCAGCGTGGGAGCCTGCGCCAGGATCGCCGAGATCCTGTACGTCCCGGCACTGAAGCCAAGCATGACCAGGCCCACCAGCATGGCCAGGCCGCCCGCGGTGGTGACCATGAGTGCCTGAAGGGCCGATCGCCGTGCCGCCAGCCTGGTGCGGGCGAAGCCGATCAGCAGGTAGGACAGGATGGTGGTGAGTTCCCAGAAAATGAACAGCAGCAGGAGGTCGTCCGCGATCACCAGGCCGAACATGACTCCCGCGAAGGCGAGGAACTGGGCGCCGAAGCCACCAAGGTCCTGGTCCTTGAGGCTGAAGTACCGGGCGCAATAAACGAGCACCAACGCGCCAACACCCAGGATGAGGAGCGACATCACCCAGGCAAGGGGATCAAGCCGGAAGGCGAATTCAAGATCCAGTCCGGGAACCCAGGGAATTACCTCGGAAACCGGGCCGGCGTCCGAGTACACCGCGCCATGCTGGAACAGCAGCCAGACAAAGGAGGCAGCAGGCACGGCCGCCAGGGCGTAGAAGGCATTCCGGCCCCAGGCCCGGAACAGAAATGGCGCCACAACAGCCACCGTAAAGTGCACGGCAAGGACTGTGATCACTGGCATCTCCGCAACGTCTGGGATTCGATTGTCAAAAAGTCAGGGCAGGCGGTCATTTGTCAGGTTCGGTGGCCACAGTTTATCAAGGGACCACAGACACTTTGTTCGCCACGGGCGGATAGCATTCAGCCTATGAACACCGCCAGCGCTCCTGAGGCCATGCAGCCGTCATCGGAACTCGCGTCCGGAAACCACGCCACCGGCAAGGGCCGCATCGTCGCCTGGGCCGCCTGGGACTGGGGATCCGCGGCGTTCAATGCCGTGATGACCACGTTCGTTTTCACCGTCTATCTCACGTCCAGCGCCTTCGGGGACAAGGACCAGGCGTCGGCTGTCCTTGGCGGCGCCCTGGCCATCGCAGGCATTGCCATCGCGCTGCTCGCTCCCGTGACAGGGCAACGCTCGGACAACGGCGGGCGCCGCAAGCTGTGGCTCGGGGTCAATACGGCCATCGTCGCAGTCCTGACCGGGCTGTGCTTCTTTGTGTTTCCGCGGCCGGAGTTCCTGCTGTTGGGCGTTTCCCTGATTGCGATGGGGCATGTGTTCTTTGAGTTCGCCGGCGTCAACTACAACGCCATGCTGGCCCAGATCTCCACGCCGAAAAACATCGGCAAGGTCAGTGGATTCGGCTGGGGCATGGGCTATCTGGGCGGCATTGTGGCCCTGCTGATGGTGCTGCAGCTGTTTGTGCAGCCGGGCTTCGACTGGTTCGGCGCCTCCACCGCGGACAGCCTGAACATCCGGCTCGTGGCTGTGTTCTCTGCCCTGTGGTTCTTCATCTTCGCCCTGCCGGTGCTGTTCGCGGTCCCTGAACTCCCGAGGCCGGCGCAAGCCAAACCGCTGGGCTTCCTGGCCTCCTACGGGCTGCTGGCCCGCCGGATCAGGGCTATCTACATCACCAGCCCGCACACCATCTATTTCCTCCTGGCCAGCGCAGTGTTCCGCGACGGTTTGGCAGCCGTGTTCACGTTCGGCGGGATCATCGCCGCCGGCACGTTCGGCTTCACCCTGTCCCAGGTGATCTTCTTCGCGATCTTCGGCAACGTGGTGGCCGCCGTGGGAGCCGTAATCGGCGGGTTCCTTGATGACCGTGTGGGCCCCAAGGCCGTGATCCTGGGGTCCCTCGTGGGGCTGTTGATCGCCGGCACAATGATCCTGGTCCTCGGCAACGGAAACTACATCTTCTTCGGCGCGGCGTGGGCCGGCAGCACCACCTTCTGGGTCTTCGGGCTGTTCCTGTGTCTCTTTGTGGGTCCCGCCCAGTCCTCGTCGCGGGCGTACCTGGCCCGGCTTGCACCTGACGGCGAGTCCGGCGAACTCTTTGGCCTGTACGCCACCACCGGCCGTGCCGTCAGCTTCCTGGCGCCGGCACTGTTCACCCTGTGCATCACTCTGGCCGCGCCCCTGGTTGCGCCCGGCGAGGCCCAGCGCTGGGGAATCCTGGGCATCATGGTGGTGCTGCTCGCCGGGCTGCTGGTCCTGCTGCCGGTGAAGTCGCCGGACAAGACCGCCATTGCCGTGGTCCCCGTCTCCTGAAAGCGGCGCAGGCCCTGGCCTGTGTGCCGGTTCTGGCTCCGGCGTGCAGCCACCCGAAACCGGCCTGTGGAGACTAGGCTGGTTGCATGAACGTGGACGAGAACGACCTTCCCGGCCTGGGCCGGCGGAAGGACTTCATGACGGCTTCAGGCCGCCGCATCGGCGTTGTGGAGCTGCGGGAGGGCCAGATGGAACTCTTCGTCTCTACCTGGGATGATCCCGATACCTGCCAGGCGTCGATTCCCCTGACCGGGGACGAGGCCGCCAGCCTTGGTAACCTCCTGGGCGGCCAGCATCTGGCCATGAAACTGAGTGAAGAGCACAGGGAGATCCCGGGCATCGTGACCCGGCAGTTTTCCATCGCGCCGGATTCCCCTTTCCAGAACCAGCCGATGGGGAAAGCCTGTATCCGCACCCGAAGCGGCGTTTCGATCGTGGCGATCATGCGTGAAGGCGAGGTGGTCCCGTCGCCGGGACCCGACGTCGTACTTCACCCCGGTGATCTCCTCGTCGCTGTTGGAACGCAAGAAGGCCTCGATTCGGCGGCCGATATCCTCCGCAACGGCTAAGCGTCATGGACCCGTTGGCCCTGACCCTCATTGAGCTGGGGGCCGTTGTGTTTTGCCTTGGCCTGCTGGCCAGGCTGGCCGGACGGATCGGAATGTCGCCCATCCCCCTCTACCTCGTGGGCGGACTCGCCTTCGGCGCAGGCGGCGTGGTCAAGCTCGATGGTATGCACGAGTTCGCACATCTCTCCGGGGAAATCGGCGTGATCCTGCTGCTGCTTATGCTCGGTTTGGAATATACAGCTGCCGAGCTTTTCACCGGTCTGCGCAGGTCCTGGCAGGCCGGTGTCCTTGACCTGGT
>DASSIA010000008.1:0-2770 GCA_035692345.1 Arthrobacter sp.
GCCAACACCTGTGTTCAGCGGGCTTGCAGGTAACGTAAGTGACGTGCAGATGAGTCAGGCGTTGGTGAGGATCGCAGCTGGGTGGCTGCTTGGCCTCATGCTTGCCGTGGCGGCCGCCATCGTTGGGGTCAACGTGGTGAACAATACGGTGGCAAGTCCACAGCAGCCTGTCCGGGAATACCTGGATGCCCTCCACGAGGGGAACGGCGGTAAGGCGCTGGGCCTGCTGCGGGCCTCCGTGCCCCCCAGCAACGCCGCCATGCTGGACGGCACGCCGCTGCAGACAGCCGCTTCCCGGCTGTCGAACATCACCATCGGTGACGCTGATGAACGCCCCGGGAACCAGGTCATGGTGCCGGCGGACTACACGATCGATGGCAGCAAGCTCCGTACGGAATTCCTGCTGGAGAAGACCGGCACCGAATGGCTGTTCTTTAACACGTGGGCATTTGTACCGTCGCAACTGCCCATGGTCAGCGTCACAGTGGTCAATGCCAGCGAAGCCACCCTCAACGGTGTTCCCGTGAACATGCCGTCGGGCCGGAATTCCTTTGCGGTGTTCTACCCCGGCGAATATGAGGCTTCCCTGAACGGTGAATACTTCGCCGCGCCCGCCACGCGCGCCACGGTGACGTCCCGCGATGTCCCGACGGCGCCCCTGAACCTCCTGACCGAGGCCACCGACCAGCTGCGGAAGGACGTGGGCGCCAAAGTCAAGGAGTTCCTGGACAACTGCGCCGCCGAAGCCGTGAAGCAGCAAAAGCTGCAGCCGGACTGCCCGTTCTATTTCGCCAGCACCAACAACGTGGGCGACGGCACCATCAAATGGACCATCACGAAGTACCCGGAGATCTCCATCCAGCCCTACGGTGGCCGCTGGGTGGTTGCGCCGCTCGACGGTAAAGCCCGCGTGGAAGCCGTACAGCAGAGTTCCTTCACCGGCGCGTGGTTCCCGCTCAACGAAGAGGTGGACTTCAGTTTCACCACCCGCCTGGACGTGGCCGGTGACACCATCAAGGTCACCCCGCTCCTGAGCTACTGAAGCCGCGGCAGGCGCCTGCCCTGGCCAGGCACACAAAAGGCCGCCTCCCGTGACGCGTAGTCCCGGGAGGCGGCCTTTCATCTAAGGCACGACGGCGGCGATCAGTCCATGCCGCGCAGGTCCAGGACCAGCTCGGTGTCGCCGTCGTCCGTCAGGAGCACGGGGATGCCCCAGTCCTGCTGGTAGAGGTGGCAGGCGGCGTGGTCGGGGATCTCGCCGTCCGCGGTCTCGGGGCCGTCGCAGGCCGCCGCGCGGGCCGTGATGTGCAGGATGCCCTCCGGAATGCCGGTAGCCAGTTCCAGTGTCCGGAGCAGGCCTACGGAGGTCCCGCCGCCGGACACGAGCAGCTCCGGCGGTGTGGAGGAGATCTTCAGCTGCGTGGGATCGCCCCAGCGGTCGTCGAGCTTCTGCCCGGTGGGCGCCGTGAAGCGGACGGTCAGTTCCAGGAGGCCGGGCGCAACCGGGCTCTTGGGCCGGTGGGTCTGCGCGGCACCCTCGTCCACCTGCTGGGCTTCCTTGGGGATGGGCACGTAGACCAGCTGGTGCTTGTTGGCCTCAACCACCACCAGCAGCGGCTCGGAGCCCGCGGCATGGGTGTGGTCCACAATCACGTCGGACGGTTCCGAGAGCCCGCGGGCCAGCGTGGACACCGTACCGGTTGCCGGGTCATAGCGTCGCACTGCACCGTTGTAGGTGTCAGCGATGGCGATGGAACCGTCCGGCAGGACGGTCACGCCGAGCGGGTGCTGCAGGCGCGCCTCGGACGCAGTGCCATCGCGGAAGCCAAAGTCGAACAGGCCCTTGCCCGCGGCAGTCTCGACGGTGACCGTACCGCCGTCGTCAATCAACAGCTTACGGAGCGCGGATGTTTCGGAGTCCGCCACCCAGATGTTGCCGTCGGTGTCCTCGGCGAGGCCGGAGGGCTGGGCGAACCAGGCCTCATGGGCGGCTCCGTCCAGCAGGCCTTCCAGGCCGTTGCCGGCAATAATCGCCACGGCGCCGGTGAGGGGGTCGAAGCTGAAGATCTGGTGCGTTCCGGCCATGGCGATCACCACGGCGTTGAGCCTGGTGGACCAGACAACGTCCCACGGCGAGCTCAGCGAAACCTCCAGGGGATGCCCGCTCAGCTGGCCCGTGAACCCGGCAGCGTCCTCGTCCACCCGTGTGGGGCCGGTTTCCAGCAGGCGCTGGATGCCGTTGCCGGCCAGCGTGGTGGCCGTACCGTCCGCCAGCGAGAGTCCACGGAGGCGGTGGTTGACGGTGTCCGCAATCACGACGTCGTAGCCCGCCTTCGCTGCCACATCCTCCGGGAGGAGGACAAGACCCTGCGGTTCGTTGAACTGTGCCGTGGCCGTGACCGAGTCGACGTCGGCGGCCGGGCCGTCTGCGTAGCCCTTGGTCCCGGACCCATAGGTGCGCAGCACCGTCTGGAAGTCGCTGCCCAGCTCGACGAGACGGTGGTGGCCTGTATCGGTTACCAGCCAGGAACCCACGGTGACGCTGTCCGCGGCTGCCGAAGTCCCGCCGTCGGCCGTTTCCCGCCCGGCTGGACCTTGTCCACCGGTACCCCGCCCGGCCGGCAGGAACAGCGCCTTGCCGGGGAAGCGCAGGGTGCCGGAGGTCGCTTCGGGCGCCACGTACGGCCCGGAGCCGCGGTGCAAGGTGCCCTTACCCTCGTGTTCGGCGATGAGTTCGGGGATCAGCACTGCGAGCCCGTCTGCGTGGCCC
>DASSIA010000009.1:0-4069 GCA_035692345.1 Arthrobacter sp.
GAACTGGCGGGCCATGGCCTCCCCGCCGGGCATGTTGGTATCCGATTCAACCCACATTCCGCCCACCGGAACGAACTGGCCGGCCTTGACCTTCTCGCGGATCCGGCCGAAGAGCTCGGGGTAGAACTCCTTCATCCAGGCCAACTGCTGGGCGGAGGAGCAGGAAAACACAAAGCCCGGATCCTCATCCATCAGGGCCACCACGTTGGAGAACGTCCGGGCGCATTTGCGGATGGTTTCGCGGACGGGCCAGAGCCAGGCGGAGTCGATGTGGGCGTGGCCCGTGGCCACCAGGTGGTGGGCCGAAGCGTAGGCGGGCCTCGCCAGGACTTCCGCGAGCGCCGCGCGTCCGGCGGCGGCGGTCCCGGGGATGTCGTCAGGATCCATCAGGTCCATCATGCGCTCCAGGGCGCGGAGGATCTCGTGGCGCCGCGGTTGCTCCGGTGGGAGCTCGTGCATAAGACCGGCGAGTGTCCAGATGTCCTGATGGAGTTCCCAGACCGTTTGGTTGAGCTCGGCGATGGCGATTCGGCCCAGCCGGTATTGCGGCGCCGTACCGGCTGTCGCCAGGTCTCCATAGGGTGTGGCGGCAAAAGTCCAGCCCTGTGCCATGTCCGGGTTCGCGGCCGCTTCGACGTAGAAGTCAACAGACATTCCGCTGCCCAACAGCTTCAGGGGAATGTACTGGTTACGGGGCGAAATCGCCTTGATGATGGTCCCGTCCGGGCGCCACGCGATGCCCTCACACTGGAATCCCGGGGCTTCCTTGATGAACCCAAGATCCACCACGATTTCCACTGTGGTGTCCGGGCCGGTGCCCCAGGCCTCGGGGACATCGCCCTGCAGTCGCAGCCACGTGGTTCCCCACGGCTTGCCCCAGGCAGCACCGTGTTCCTGCGGGGCGAAGGTGTTCCGGAGGGCCTCCATAACGGGGACAGGTTCGCCGGGCGCATCCCAGCTGCTCAGGTTCAGCGGAACGGTGCGGGTGTAAACGGCGGGAATGATCCGCTCGCGGACAAACCGGTCCAGACGGACTTCGGTGATCCGGCGGTCGTCATGCAATGTGAACCCTCTTAAATGCTTGAACTGGCGTATTCGAATCCGGACCCAACGCGTCCAATCGATGGATAAAATCTACCGGCTGGTAGCTCAATAGCCAAGCGTCAGCGGCAATCTTCACCGAAGGTACTGCCGCTGTTCTTATCCCGGAAGCTCCGCGGCCTGCGCAGCGGGCAGGGTGATCCTGCCCTGTCCGGCGTAGATGTTCAGGCTGGTGCCGCGGCTGAAGCCCGCCAGGGTCATGCCGCTGGCCTCGGCCAGCTCCACAGCAAGGCTTGACGGGGCACTGACCGCCGCCAGGACGGGGATGCCGGCCAACGCCGCCTTCTGGACGAGTTCGAACGAGGCGCGGCCCGAAACCTGCAGGACAAGCCCGGAGAGCGGCAGCAACCGCTCCCGCAGGGCCCAGCCCACCACCTTGTCCACGGCGTTGTGGCGCCCCACGTCCTCGCGGAGGCACAACAGCTGCACACCGCCGTCGTCCGTTATGCGGAAGAGGCCCGCGGCGTGCACACCGCCAGTGACATCAAAGACGTCCTGGGCTTCGCGGAGCCGGCCGGGCAGGGACGCCAGCACGTCCGCGGGCACCGTCAGCGGATCCGCCGCCGGACTGAAATGGGAGGACTTCTGAACGGCGTCGATTGAATCCGTGCCGCAGATACCGCAGGAACTTGAGGTGAAAACATTCCGGCCCCGGGCCGGGAGTTCGACGTCGGGCCGCAACTGGGCTTCGACGACATTGAACGTCTGAACGCCGTTTTCGTCCTCGCCTGCGCAGAACCGCAGCGACACCAACTGCTCGGGCGTCCAGATGATCCCCTCGGACACCAGGAAGCCGGCCACCAGGTCAAAGTCGTCCCCGGGCGTGCGCATGGTCACCGAAAAGGACAGGTCACCGATCCGGATCTCCAGCGGCTCTTCAACGGCAAGGACGTCCTCGCGGTGGCGGACCGGGAACTCAAGGGCGTTCGGCGAGCCGTCCAGGACGTACTTGTGCACCTTGCGGCGCTGGGTGACGCGTCCCATCAGCGGCCTGCCACGCTGAGTCGGGGGGCTGAGCTGACCCGCGGGGCCAGGCTGACTTTCCGGACGTGCCGGCTGCGGCTGTTCATACGTCCATCATCGCACCACGGGCGGGGGCGGCAGCACGCGGGGCGTGCGGTTTACGCCGCAGGCGGTGTGCACCGTGTCAGCCCAGCAGGGCACTCCAGTCCACCGGACCGGCGGGCTTCGCGGGGTCCTTGCCCGCGGCCCGGGTGGCCGTCCTGGCCGTGGGCCTGCCCTTTGGTTTGCTGCCTGGCTGTTCGGGGACGGGCACTGGCGGACCCCATGGCAACGCGAACGCCTGAACCGGCTCGCCGAGCCGGACGCCGTGCGGCGGAACAACCATGACCCCGTGTGCCGACGCCAGCCCGCGCATCATCCCCGGACCCGTGTGCTTGGCCGGGGAGGCCATCCCGTACAGCAAGCGGAACGGCATCAGCCTGGTCCGCCCCGGCTCCGGTTCGATGGTGGTTCCGCAGGGGACCTCCTGGACCGGCGGCATGGTGCCGTGGCCCAGCGCGGCCAGCAGCGGCTCACCCACCGTCGAGAGCGCCATCATGGCGGCCAGCGGGTTGCCGGGCAGACCCAGGACAAAGCGCCCGTCCGGGAGTTCGGCCAGGACAGCCGGATGGCCCGGGCGCATGGCGATGCCGTCGATGACCAGCCGCCCGCCCAGTTCTGCCACGGCCCGGCGGAGGTGGTCGGTGTCCGAGACGCCCGTACCGCCGGTGGTGATCACGACGTCGGCGGGCAGCGCTGCGGGATCCGGAACCTCGGGCGGGCGGTCCGCCAGCCCCTCCAGCCACTCAGCATAGGAGTCGCCGATCCGTTCCTGGCCACCGTTGATACCGCCCAGCATTTCCACGACGGCCGGCAGTTGCGGGCCGAAGGTGTCGCGGACCTGGCCGGGGACCGGCAGGCCCCGGGCCACAACTTCGGAGCCGGTCAGCAGGAGTTTGACCACCGGCTTGCCCTGGACCAGCAGGTCATCGTGCCCGGCCAGGGCCGCGACCGCCAGATGGGCCGGGTTCAGCGTCAGTCCGGCCTTGACCAGCACCTCCCCCGCTGCCGCTTCCTCGCCCGCCTTCCGGATGTGCTGGCCGGTCCCGGGTTCGCCGGGTCGGGCGGTGCCGCCGGTCATCAGCAGCGGCAGGCCGTCGTCGTCCGTTCCCAGCAGCGCACTTTCGCTGCGCAGGACCGCCTTGGCACCCGGCGGGATCAGTCCTCCGGTGACAATCGGGCTGGCCTGGTGCGGCGCCAGACGGGCGCCCGCGTCGGCAATGATCCACGGGCCGCTGCCGTTGACGGCCCAGCCGTCCATCGCGGAAGACGCATAATGGGGGATGTCGGTCAGGGCGGTGATGTCTTCGGCCAGGACCCTGCCCAGGGCCTGGGCCAGGGGAACGCGACCGGGCGGAATCGGCGTGGCCACATCGAAGGCGGCTTTGCGTGCCTCGTCCCATGTATGGGCGAGGTGCTTAGCCGCAGCTGGCCGCTGATCGGGGCTTTCGGATACGTCGCCGGGGACGCCGGTCACGGAACGGGAATCATTCGACGGGGGTCCCGGCGGATTCTGCGTCATAGTCAGCCGCCAAGGTACGGGCGCGGTCCATGGCAGCAGTCATGGCGGCAGTGTTTGTGGCCTGTCCCGCTCCCGCCGCCAGCCCAGCGGCAAAGCCGGCAATAAACGTTGTCAGCGGGGCGGCCGGCCGGACCACTGAGTGGGCTGCCACTCCGGCCAGCGACAGGATGGTATTGATGTCGATCTGGACGTCCTCCAGTTCATAGGCCTGGAGCAGCGCCCTGCACCATTCCTCCAGCGTCTCGTCCTGGCTTTTCACGCTCTGCCTCCCAAATCATTTGCGGCAATATTGCCCCCGAACCCACCGGAGGGTACGGGGCCGGCCACGCCAAGTGCGGCGGCATCGTCCCAGGTATCCACGTCAGCGGTGGAGCCGGCCGGAAC
>DASSIA010000010.1:0-7546 GCA_035692345.1 Arthrobacter sp.
CCTCAAGGGCGAAGGCCAGTGGCTCCTGGCGCTGCCTGTGCAGTTCGTGGCCGGCATTCAGGTCCTGGTGCGGTCGCTGTTCGCCGGCACCCGGCCGTGGGTCATGGACATGTCCGGCGGCTTTACGCCCGAGGCTTTCACTGCCGGCGCCCTGGAGTTGACTGACAAGATCCGCTTCACCTCGCTGGTGCCAACGCAGCTGCAGCGCCTCCTGGACGCGCCGTCGCCGGAAACCCTGGCCGTCCTCCGCCGGTTCAACGGCATCCTGCTGGGCGGCGCACCGGCGTCGGCCGCGCTCCTGGAGGCTGCCCGCGAGGCCGGCGTCAGGGTCATCACCACCTATGGGTCCGCGGAAACCTGCGGCGGCTGCGTGTACGACGGCGTGCCGCTGGAAGGTGTCCAGGTCCGGGTGGCCGACGACGGCCGCATCCTCCTGGGCGGGGACACCGTGGCCGCCGGCTACCTCGATGCGCCTGAAGCCAGGGACACGTTTTTCGAGGAAGACGGCGTCCGCTGGTACCGCACGAATGACCTCGGCACGCTGGACGCGGACGGCCGGCTCACCGTGCTGGGACGCGCTGACGATGTCATCATCACCGGCGGCGTCAAGGTCTCCGCCGCGCATGTGCAGGAAGAGTTGGAAAAGTCCGACGGCGTGACGGCGGCTTTTGTGGCCGGCGTCCCGTCCGCAGAATGGGGCCAGGCCGTGGCCGCCTATGTGGCGTTGGCCGGCGGCGGCGCCGCGAACCCAGGTGCCGCGCGCACCGAAACCGGGGATCCCGCCGTCGTGCTTCGCGACGAATGGCACGCGCACCTGGGGCTCCTGGCGCCGAAAACCGTCCTGGCCGCCCCGGAGCTGCTGATGCTTCCCAACGGCAAACCGGACCGCCTGGCGATGATCGAGCGGCTCAACGCCCTTCATCGGGGAAAGTAGAGTAGAGCTGCACCGGCGGCCGTTCGCGGCCGCCCACCGTCCGTTCGCCCAACCCAACACGAGGTAATCACCGTGGCCACAGCCGCACAATGGATCCAGGGAGCCCGTCTCCGCACGCTGCCGGCCGCCATCGCGCCGGTGCTGATCGGCACCGCCGCGGCCTATGAATTGAATGCTTTCCACCCGGTGAACGCTGTGCTGGCCGCCCTCGTGGCGCTGCTGCTGCAGATCGGAGTCAACTACGCCAACGATTATTCCGACGGCGTCCGCGGCACCGACGAGGACCGGGTGGGACCGCTGCGGCTGGTCGGCTCCGGCACGGCCCGGCCGGAGCACGTCAAGTATGCGGCCTTCGGAGCCTTCGCCGTTGCCATGGTGTTCGGCCTGGTGCTGGTGATCATCACGCAGAGCTGGTGGCTGATCCTGGTGGGAATCGGCTGCGTGATGGCCGCGTGGGGCTACACCGGCGGCAAGAATCCGTACGGCTACATGGGCCTGGGCGACGTCTTTGTGTTTGTCTTCTTCGGCCTGGTGGCCACCCTCGGCACCACGTACACCCAGGCCGGGCAGATCAGCCTGTCTGCAGTCATCGGCGCGATCGGCACCGGCCTGATTGCCTGCGCGCTGCTCATGGCCAACAATGTCCGTGATATCCCCACGGACATGCAGGCCGGCAAGAAGACCCTGGCGGTGCGGCTGGGCGATAAGCACGCCCGCGAAAGCTACGTGCTGATGCTCGCGGTGGCCATCCTGCTGGTGGTCATCCTGGCGCCGATGCGTCCGTGGATGCTGATGGTGCTGCTCCTCATCCCGGCCTGCCTGATGCCCGCCTGGCTGATGATCAACGGCCGCAAACGCAAGAGCCTCATCCCGGTGCTCAAGCAGACCGGCCTGATCAACCTCGGCTACAGCCTGCTGTTCTCACTGGGGCTGGTCCTCAGCCACGGGTTCTAAGACTCGGGCGCCTTCGGGACCTGTGCCTTCGGGACGCTGTTGCGGATGGTGACATCCGGGTTGGCGTCCAGGAGGGAATCCTCCGCTTCGGCGTCGGCCACCTCGCCTTGGCTGCGCAGCGGCTTGGCCTTGCCGGAGAGCCGGCCCTGGATGGCGGCCGTGGCGTCGTCGCGCTGCCTTTGGAAGAACAGGTAGCTGACCGCAAAGGCAATCAGCGCCGCGCAGATCACTGACAGCACGGCCCCCAGCTGCAGGAACAGAAAAAGCACAAAGAGCGGCACAAACAGCGCCAGCCGGATAAGGGAGTATTTCAAAAAGGCCACAGTCCAAGTTTAGCCGCCCTCCCTGAACGTCCGCCGCCTGTGGACGATAGACTTAAGGGCATGCTCTTCCGTGTGGTTCTTGCCGTCGCAGTCCTCGTCATCTTTGTGTATGGCCTGGTGGACGTGATCCGCACTGACGGCCGCCAGACCCGCGGAATTTCCAAGCCGGCCTGGATCATCGTGATGATTATTCTGCCGCTGCTTGGGGCCATCCTGTGGCTGCTGATCGGCCGTCCCCGCGGTGCGGCCCCGGTCCGTCCGGCCTACAGCCACCCCACTGCCCCGGATGACGATCCCGATTTTCTCCGCAACCTGGAAATGCGCCGCCGGAACCAGGCGGAAGCGGCCCGCCTCAAGAAACTCAAGGATGAACTGGAGGCTAAGTCAACGGCCGACGGCGGCCCGGCCGGCACTGCGCCGGGCGGGAAGGACAAGGGACATGGCGACGCCGGCGGTGCCAGCACGGGGGAAGCGGACACCCACGACACCGGCGACGTGAAGTAGGACCCACCCCCAATGGCTGAGCAGCCGGACGCAGACCCCCAACAACCCGTTGCGGCCGCCCGGACTGCCCATGCGGCCCAGCCCCCGCGCCCGGGGTTCTCCCACACCGCACCCGCGCCCATCCTGGCCGCCCTTCCGAAGCCCCGCACGGTCCGTGCGGCACGGGCCTTGTGGCTGTTCAGTTTCGCCGCTGGCGTAGCTGTCCTGATCGGTTCGTTCATGACCCGCGATTCCCACCTCCAGCGGTTGCGCGGTGTGGTGGAGCAAATGGCTCCCGGCGGGGAGTCCAGCGCCGTAAGCACGTCCGCCGCAGCTGTGTTCTGGGGCAGTGTGGGTGCCCTGCTGCTGCTGGTCCTGCTGGAGGCGGGGGCTTTGGCAGCTACAGCTGCCCGGCACGGGTGGGCCCGCTGGCTGATGATCCCGTTACTGGCCGCCCACGTGCTGGTTATGGTGCTGACGGCGGCCTTCCTTGTTCCCGACGGCGTCGCTGCCGGCCGCGTCGTCCTTTTATGGAGTGCCGAGGTTCTCCTCGGCTTCTGCGGCCTGGTGGCGCTTTTTATGCCCTCGACCGGCAGGTGGCTCCGGGCCGGGCGGAACCCAGTGGCCGCGCGGCGGTAGCCTCGGTGCTGTCCTATGTGCAAGGTGCGGTCAGGCGGGTTGCCTGTGCAATCCCAGGTCCAGGCACCGGGCCACAACACCCTCGCAACTGCGCATCACCACCCGGCAGGCCTCCAGCGCTGACCGGTCTGTGAGCGGGCTTTCCGACACTCGCCGCCACCGGTCCAGGCAATGCCGGGCCTCCGCCAGCACCTCCTCCGGTGCCGCATCCGGCGCGAGTCCCGTCCGCTGTGCGGCGTCCGCCCCAAAGCCGCCGATGAGCCGTTCGGCCTCGGCCGCCAATTCACTGCTGAGTGGGACGCCGACAGCGCGGATGGCCGCGAGCAGGCGAAGCTCCCGGAACTCATGGGCGTTCGCCTGAAGGCGTTCAAGCCCGGCGGCCAACTGCCCGCTGCCCTGGCGCGGCGACGTCCGCAGCAGGGTTTCCAGTCCCACCAGGGCCGTGCGGGCCTTAAGTGCCACCGCGCGGGCCTGGAACTGCCGGGCTACGAGGTCCAGCAACGCGTCCAGGCCACTGCGCCGGGCAAGTTCGTGGGCGAGCGGCGTCGGTTCGTTGAAACCGCCCCGGATGAGCACCACGCCCAGCCGGATCCCGAACAGTCCGAACCGCTCAAGGAGGGAGGCCCTGGCCTCAGCACCCAGGCCGTCCGGCACTGAGGCACGGACGAACCTGTCCGCGGAGAGCATCATCCGCTCCCGTTCGGACCTGTCCATGCCGGCGAGGAGCCGCAGGGACTCAAAATCGGACTGGCGCATGCTGCGTGCGCTCTGTGCCAGCAGGCCGGCCACCGGGACCACCCCCAATGCCAGCTTCCGCAGGCTGGGGTCCCGGCGGTACCGGTCCGCGATTTCATCGGCTGAAAGGAGGGAATCGATCCGGCCTGCACCGATCTCGTCTGCCCGGGACAGCACGGCCAGCGCATTAACAGTGCCCGACATCCCCACCGCGTTGTCCCTGAACGATTCGAGGAACCGCAGGTCAGAGGCGTGCATGTGGCGCATCAGGTAGATCACCGCGTCGGCTTCGGAGGGCGAATCTGCCGGGACCAGGAAATCTGTGGACCGCGCCGAGACGTCCGCCGTCAGGGAGGCAATCCCCGGGGTGTCGATCAGGGTGACCTCCCGCAGGCTGCTTGAAGGCCACTCAACCACCAGCCGCCCAACGTCCTCTGCCTGGGAATCGCCCAACGCGAACACCAAACGGCCGTCCTGCCGTGTGAGCGGCAGGATCCGCGGTTCGCCCACCACCGGGTACAGGGTCACCCGGGGCGTGTGGCCGTAGCGGTACCAGGTCACGATCCGCGTGCATTCCCCGGTGTCGGTCGGGGCGATTTCTTCACCGATGATGGCATTGAGCAGCGTGGACTTGCCGGCCTTGACCATGCCGGCCACAGCGATCCTGAGTGGCTCAGACAGACGCGTGGCGTACCCCTGCAGTGCCGCCGTCGCAATGGGGTCGTCGTTGTAGAGTGCCAAGGCGTCCTGGAGCAGGGCCGCTGCTCCCTCGCTGGTGGATATTGTCATTTCGCGGCTACCGTCAGCTGACCGGCGCGGCCGATGGAGCCTGCACCGCTTCTGCCGCGACGAGCCCGGCTGCGTGGTGCAGGGCGTCCACCTTCTTCAGCTCAGCCGTGATCTCCCGGATCCGGATGTCTTTGCGCCGCGTGTAGGTGGCAGCTGCCGCCTGGGCTGCGGCCACGGAATCCGCCAGGGAGCGGTGGTGTTCGTCCGCGATTTCCGTGAAATGGTCCCGGGTGGCCCGCTGGACCAGCCGGAGCCGGTCCTTGAGTTGTTTGCCCACCTGGAACGTGACATCGTCCAGCTGCCGGCGGACCAGCGCCTTGGCCTCGGCCTGGCGCCGCTTCAGCCGTGTTTCCTGGTCGTCGCGGTAGGCTTTGCGGCCAAGGAACAGGCCCGCGCCCACGGACAACGGGTTGATCAGGGCCATTCCGAACATCCCGGTCAGGAGCCCGAACATCAGCACCCCGCCGTAGGACCCGCGCATACCGATCAGGACCTTCTGGACGGGGCTGACCCGTCCGTCGTCGAGCGTTGGCATGTTGTCCACGGGGTCCAGCGCGTCGCCGGTGTCCGCGATCCGCAGCAGCGGCAACGCAACTTCTTCGTCCGAAAAGTGCTCCGCCACCTGTGCGGCCAGCCATTGCGCACGTTCGCTGGTCCACACAAACGTGTCCGAAATAGCCGCGGCCGCACACTCTTCGAGCCAGGCCGAAAACTCGGGCCAGGCGCTGCCGGGATCGCCCTGGTCAATGGCGGATTCGGCCTCCCGCTGGATCCTCCTCAGACGGTCGCGGAGATCGTACTCCATGTCAGCGATCAGGTCGCCGATGCCATCGTTGAGCGTGATCTGCCACCTCGCAGACCGTTTGCGCAGCTCATCGGCCTGCTTCTTCGCTTCCTCAAGTCCGGCGATCATGGCCGGCGTCCCCTCAGGATCCGCCAACGCGCCCAGCTCGGACTGCAGCGACAAGCGCAGGTTCTCCGTCACGGACAGCAGGTCCTGGCTCACCGAGCGGCGTTGGAGCCGCTCTGCCTTACCCACCACGTCGTTCCGGAGGTGGCCCACCAGCCCCGGAAACCCCGATTCCGCGTTGAGTTCAGCGTCCTGCAGGCGGGCGGCCTCGAGGCGCAGGTCCGAAGAAACCGGGAACAGCGGGATGTCCGGCGCGACGAGTGCAAGCTGGCCCCGGTCCAGTTCCTCCACACGGCGCCAGTCCGGATACAGGTCCGTCTTGGTCAGGATGCCCGCAACGTTCGGGATGATCCGCATGGCCTGCTGCAGGAACCGCATTTCAGGCTCGGTGTACTCCTGTGATGCATCCGAGACCAGCAGCATGGCATCCGCCGTGGGCAACGCCGTCAGGGTGGTCAGGGTGTGCGAAGAGGAACCCATTCCACCCACCCCGGGGGAATCGATGATGGTCAGCCCATCGGCCAGGACCTTGCGGGGAAGCAATACTTCCGCGGCCACCAGCTTCCTGCTGTTGCCGGGGTTCCCCCGCTCGGACACATATGTTGCGAGTTCCGCGATGTTGACCGGTTGCCGCTCCACCGGGGCCTCGTCACCGTTGTCGCTTCCCGCCTTCGGGAGCAGGATGGCAGCCGATGCCGGAGTGCCCTGCCGGACGACAGTAGGCACCGAGGTGGCGATGTCATCGTCGACAGGGCACACCGGGGCGTTCACCAGCGCGTTGATGAGTTTGCTCTTGCCTTGCTTGAATTCGCCCACCACAATCACGCGGACACTGGGATCGTTCAACCGGTGCAGGGTCAGGTCCAGACGCCTGCGGAGGTCCGCCCGGTCTCCTGTCCCCACCAGTTCGAGGCCCTGTTCCACCAGTCTGGCCAGCTGGTCAGCACTTATTGGCTGAGGCGTCCGTCCCGGGCCTCCCGGTGGTTGCGTATCAGCCATATTCTGTCCTTTGCGTCAACCGTGGGAGTGCGACGGGCTTACTTTGAGGTTTACAGCACGATGTGCGAATCGTCCACTGGTGGAACGGTGTGGACGTCCGGATCCGCGTCCACGGAGTGGTCCAGGCTGTCCTGGTCGTCCAGGGTTTCATGGCTGTCGGGGTAGGAGTCCTCAGCTTCCAGCGGGGTGAAGGAATCCGCAATGGACACGTCGCCGGGCGCCGCCGCTGCGTCATCGTGGAAGGAATCCGCGATGCCCGCATCGTTGGTGGTCGGGTAGTCATTGGTCGGGTGGTCGTTGGCGGAGTGGTCATCCGCGGAGGAGTCCCCGGTTGCCACGGGCACATCGGTGGTGGAGTGGTCCGGGGTGCCCCCCGCGTTGTCCTGGTTGCTGTTGATTGAATCAGCGGCGTCAAGGTCAACATCGGTGTTGAACGAATCGGCAACATCCCACTGGCTGGTCCCGACGGCCACATCTCCGCCGGCGCTGACCGGGCCGGGGCTAACGGCCGCAGCACCGGCCGGGCCTGCACCTGCCCAGCTGCCGGTGCCGGTGGCGGCATCCAGGGAGTTGTCCGTGTTGAAGGAGTCCGTCATGGTGTGGGAGTCGTGGACGTTGAGGTCCGCGCTGGAAACCAGGGCGTGATCCCCGGAAGCGATGACAGCCTCATTCTGGAACCACTGGTGCACGTCGCCTTGCGCCCAGATGTTCCCGTGTACGGAGTGGTCGGTGGTGGCGTCGCGGTCATCCACCACCGATGTGTAGGAGAAGTTGTTCACC
>DASSIA010000011.1:0-14542 GCA_035692345.1 Arthrobacter sp.
ACGTCGGCCTCGGTGAGGCGGCCCTTGCCACGGAGATTCTTGAAGGTTGCTGTCAACCGGTCAGAGAGTGAATTGAACACGCGCCGCGCACTTCTTTCAGTGGATTTACAGGGGGGACTCGACTATCTAGGGTACCAAGACAGGCTTGCAGGATGGCATGCTGGCAGGGTGACGAGCCAAACAACTGTAAAAACCCTGCTCATTCTTGGTGCTTCCGGCGATCTGACGGGACGGCTGCTGCTGCCTGGGCTGGCCCGGCTGGTGGCAACAGGCCGCGCCGATGGCCTCAACCTGGTGGGTGCCGGCTCCGATGCCTGGACACCCGAACAGTGGCGGACCAGGGTCCACGAGGCATTCGCCTCGGTCGCGGAGACCGCCAACGCCGCTGGGAAAGAAGCCGTCAGAGCTATGGAGAATGCCACCGGCTACCACCAGCTCGATGTTACGGCGGACGGTGCACTGGCGGCATTATTGGCGGACCTGGACGGTCCTATCGCCGTTTATTTTGCCCTTCCTCCCCAGATCAGCCAGGTCGCGTGTGAAACCCTCCAGCGTGACCAGCTTCCGCCCGGGACGCGCCTGGTGATGGAGAAGCCGTTCGGTTCCAGCGAAGCCTCGGCCCGTTCACTCAACCACACGCTGGCCGGCCTGGTACCGGAGGACCACATCCACCGGGTGGACCATTTCCTGGGGAAAGCCACGGTGCTGAACATCCTGGGCCTGCGTTTCGCGAACAACTTCCTGGAACCGGTCTGGAACCGCGAGCACGTGGAAAAAGTGGAGATCATCTTCGACGAGGACCTGGCGCTGGAGGGGAGGGCCAGGTACTACGACAAGGCCGGCGCCCTGCGCGACATGATCCAGAGCCATCTGCTGCAGATCATGGCCCTGATGGCCATTGAGCCCCCGGCCAGCATCGGCGAGCGGGATCTCCGCGACGCCATCGCCACGGTGCTCCGCGCCAGCAGCATCAAGGCCCCCTACGCGAAATCCACCCGCCGTGCCACGTATACCGCCGGGTCCATCGGCGGCAGGAAAATCCCTGACTACGCCAAGGAAGACGGCGTGGACGCAGCCCGGGACACCGAAACCCTGGCGGAAGTCCAGGTGGAGATCGACAACTGGCGCTGGCAGGGGGTCCCGTTCATCCTCCGTTCCGGAAAGGCACTTGGAACCACGCGCAAGGAAGCCGTGGTCACGTTCCGTCCCGTCCCGCACCTTCCGGCCGGGTTCACCGGTGTGGACTCCCCCAACAAGCTACGGATCGGTTTCGGTCCGGACACCCTGGCGTTCGACGTCGACGTCAACGGTCCCGGAAACATCTTCAGCCTTGGGCGGGTCACCTTGGAGGCCGAACTCAGCGACTCCGAACTGCTGCCCTACGGCGAAGTGCTCGAGGGCGTCCTGACCGGCGATCCCCTGCTCTCGGTGCGCGGCGACACTGCGGAGGACTGCTGGCGGATTGTTGAGCCCGTCCTGAAGGCCTGGCAGCGCGGCACGGTGCCGCTGGAAAAGTACGACGCCGGTACGGCCGGTCCGGCCGGATGGCCAGGCTCTGCGCCGGCTGATTAGGCCCCACAACAGAAAGAGCGGGCAGGGAACCTTTTAAGGCTCCCTGCCCGCTCTTTCTGTTGTGGATCAGCCGGCTGGTGGAACAGCCGGCCTGTTGAACGGCTAGATGGCGGCGACGCCGCGTTCGCCGGTACGTACCCTGACCGCTTCGAAGACGTCCACGGTCCAGACCTTGCCGTCGCCGGCCCGTCCGGTGTTGGAGCTGGCAATTATGACGTCCAGGATGTCATCGGCCTGCTCATCGGTGGCAAGCACTTCCACCCGGATCTTGGGCAGGAGGTCCACGTTGTATTCAGCTCCGCGGTACACCTCCGTGTAGCCGCGCTGGCGGCCGTAGCCGCTGGCCGCGCTGACTGTCAGTCCCTGCACACCGTATGACTCCAGGCCTTCCCGGATGGTTTCAAGCTTCTCCGGACGGACAATTGCGGTGATCAGTTTCATGCTTCCACGCTCTCCTTGCCCGCTGCAGGCTGTGTTGTCTTGCTGTCGTCGGTGAAGCCCTTACCCGTGATGAGGTCGTGCAGCGGCTGGAAGCTCCCGCCGTGTCCGCCAACGCCGAATTCGTAGGCCGTCTCGGCGTGCAGGCTAAGGTCTGCTCCGGCGATCTCCTGGCGCTCCGAGATCCGGAAGCCCATCGTCTTGTGGATGGGGAAGGCAATGATGAACGTCATCACAGCGGTGAAGACGATGGAGAACAGCGCGGCCAGGACCTGGGCTACCAGTTGTGTGGTTCCGCCGCCGTAGAACAAACCGGCGGGACCCTGGGTGGGGGTGGCCAGGAACCCGATGGCCACCGTTCCGATGACACCCGAGACGAGGTGGACACCCACAACGTCCAGGGAGTCGTCGTAGCCCAGCTTGAACTTCAGTCCAACTGCCAGGGCGGAGGCGATACCCGCCACGATGCCCAGGGCAATGGCACCCAGCGGGGAAACGTTGGCGCAGGCCGGAGTGATGGCCACCAGGCCGGCAACAACACCTGAAGCGGCACCGAGTGATGTGGGGTGGCCGTCGCGGATCCGTTCCACGGCGAGCCAGCCCAGCATGGCGGCAGCAGGAGCTACCAGGGTGTTGATCCAGATCAGGCCGGCCTGCTCTACTGTTGCTGCGGCGCCGGCGTTGAAGCCGAACCAGCCGAACCACAGGATTGCGGCTCCCAGCATCACGAACGGGACGTTGTGGGGGCGGTGGTTCGGGTCCTTGCCGAAGCCCTTGCGGTTGCCAATGATGAGCACCAGGATCAGGCCCGCAATACCGGCGTTGATGTGCACCACCGTGCCGCCTGCGAAGTCAATGACCGGAGCGAATGTCTGGCCAAACCAGCCATCCTTGGAGAACAGTCCCCCGCCCCAGACCATAAATGCCAGCGGCGCGTAGACCAGGGTGGCCCAGATCGGGGTAAAGATTACCCACGCCGAGAACTTCGCGCGGTCCGCGACGGCACCCGAGATCAGTGCCACCGTGATGATGGCGAACGTCGCGGCGTAGCCCACCTTCAGGAGATCCGCCGGATCAGTGAAGTTGTGAAGGCCGAAGTGGCTGAACGGGTTTGCGAAGATCTGGTAGAAGTTGTCGTCATTGCTGGTGGACATGGAGGCGCCCCACAGCACCCACGTGATGCCGACCGTGCCAATGGCCACGAAGCTCATCATCATCATGTTCAAAGCCGACTTGGCGCGCGTCATGCCGCCGTAGAAGAATGCCAGGCCCGGGGTCATGAACAGCACGAATGCTGAAGCCACCAGGAGCCAAACGAGACCTGCGGTGAGTTCCATGGTCTGCGTCCTTTCTCACTTAGGTGCGGACTGGTCCGCTTGTCCAACGCCACTTGCGTTCTATAGAAGAGTGTGTCGTTTCTGTGTTTCGCTTGCGGAGGATTCATGTTGCTGCGGTGTTACAACAACCTCCCGGAAGTAAATGGTGCATATCTGGCTTGTTACGGTTATGTTTCACCTCTGCCGCCGGCCACCGGCCGCCTCAACTTCAAGGAATCCACCCATGACGGCACCATCGCCCGTGAGCCGCGCCACAACGCGGATTTTGTCCGTTGTGCGTCCGCAACGGCCGGCCCTTCCGCGTGACATCAAGGTGATGCTCGCCGCAGCATTCCTGATTGCCCTCGGTTTTGGCCTGGTGGCGCCAGTGTTGCCGCAATTCGCCACCACGTTCGACGTCGGCGCAACAGCCGCCGCCGTGATCGTGAGCATCTTCGCCTTCATGCGGCTGGTGTTCGCGCCGGCGGGCGGCGCCCTGATCGGCCGCTGGGGCGAGCGGCCTGTCTATGTGGCCGGGCTGCTGATTGTGGCGGCTTCCACGGCGGCGTGCGCGTTTGCCCAGGACTACTGGCAGCTTCTTGTGTTCCGGGGGCTTGGCGGCGTAGGTTCCGTGATGTTCACTGTGGCGTCCATGGCGCTTGTGGTCCGTCTGGCGCCGCCGGAGAGCCGGGGCAGGGTGTCCGGCGCTTATGCGTCCGCGTTCCTGATCGGCAGTGTCCTGGGTCCGGTGGTGGGTGGCCTGCTCGCCGGATTCGGATTACGGGTGCCGTTCCTGGGGTATGCGGCGGCGCTGGTCGTTGCAGCCGCGGTGGTGCAGACGCAGCTGAGCCACGCTCCGTCCGGAGTCCGGTCCGCGCAGAGCCGCGCCCCTGACATGCGCTTCGCCGAAGCCTGGCGGGTTGGTATGTACCGCTCGGCGCTGCTGTCCAGCTTCGCCAATGGCTGGGCAACGTTCGGCGTGCGGATGGCCACCGTCCCGCTGTTTGCCGTTGCTGCGCTCGGCGCCGGCCCTGGAGCTGCCGGCCTTGCGCTGGCCGTGTTTGCCGCCGGCAACGCCGCCGCGCTGACGTTTTCCGGCCGGTTGGCGGACAGCCTGGGCCGCCGGCCGTTGATGATCGCCGGGCTCCTGACCGCCGGATCCGCCACGGCGGCCATCGGCTTCACGTCCCACCTGGGCTGGTTCCTCGCGGCATCGGCTGTCGCGGGAGTGGGGTCCGGCCTGCTCGGACCGGCCCAGCAGGCCGCCGTCGCGGATGTCATCGGCAACGAGCGGTCCGGCGGGCGGGTCCTGGCCGCGTACCAGATGACTTCGGATATCGGCGCGATTGCCGGACCCGTGCTGGTGGGCGTCGTGGCGGACCGGCTGGGCTACGGCTGGGCTTTCGGCGTCACCGGCGGGGTGCTGGTGCTCGCGGCCGCCTGCTGGTCCCTGACGCGCGAGCCGAAAAAACACAACGAGGGGTGAGATCCCGCCGCCATAGCTTCGGCTTAGCGGCGGTATCTCACCCCTCGACTGGGTAAACAGGCCCTAGTTCAGCAGGGCGTCGACAAAGCCCTCAACTTCAAACGGCGCCAGGTCGTCGGCGCCTTCGCCCAGACCGATCAGCTTGACCGGCACGCCGAGGGATTTCTGGATGGCCACCACAATGCCGCCCTTGGCGGTCCCGTCCAACTTGGTCAGGACAATGCCGGTGATGTTCACCACCTCGGCGAAGACCCGGGCCTGGTTCAGGCCGTTCTGGCCGGTGGTGGCGTCCAGGACCAGCAGGACCTCATCCACCTCGGCCAGCTTCTCGATAACGCGTTTGACCTTGCCGAGTTCATCCATCAGGCCGGTCTTGTTCTGCAGGCGGCCCGCCGTGTCGATCATGACCACGTCGACTTCCTGTTCAATGCCGGCCTTGACCGCCTCATAGGCGACCGACGCGGGGTCCGCGCCGTCGACGTCGGACTTCACGGTGGGAACGCCCACACGCTGGCCCCAGGTGGCCAACTGCTCGGCAGCTGCCGCGCGGAACGTGTCCGCCGCACCGAGCAGGACGTCCTTGTCCTCGGCAACAAGCACGCGGGCGAGCTTGCCCACGGTGGTGGTTTTGCCCACGCCGTTGACACCCACCACCAGCATGATGGCCGGCTTGTCCGCGTGCCTGTCGGTGCGCAGGGCGCGGTCCATGGTGGGATCCACCAGCTTGATCAGTTCCTCGCGGAGCAGTGCTTTGACCTGCTCAGGGGTCCTGGTGCCGAGAACTTTCACGCGCTCCCGGAGGGCATCCACCAGCTGCATCGTGGGTTCGGTGCCGAGATCGGCCAGAAGGAGGGTCTCCTCTACTTCGTCCCAGACGTTTTCGTCGATCGTGTCGCTGGACAGCAGGGCGAGCAGGCCCTTGCCGAGGATGTTGTTCGACCGGACCAGCCGTTCCCGGAGGCGGGCCAGGCGGCCGGCAACGGGCAGGGGGGTCTCAACCTGGATGGTTTCCAGGCCTGCCGCGTCATCTGGAACATCAGTGACTTCGAGGTCTTCGAGGTCAACGCCGGCCGGAGCGTTGCGCGCGGCCGGAACCACGGGTGCGTCCTCGAGCAGTGTTCCGCCGCGTTGCGGGGCGACGGGGTCATTGGCGTCGCGGGTCCCGCGGTACTGGGTGATGTTCTTCCGCGTCTTCAACAGGACCGGAATCAGCCCTCCAATAACCACCAGGGCAGCAACAATGGACAGAATAATGGGGAGGATGTCATTCACTCCCCTAGCTTCTCACAAACGCGACACGCCTTTCCGGGCCGCGGCGCACGCTAGACGTCCGCGCCCAGCCGCTGGCTGATGACGGTGGACACGCCGTCGCCGCGCATGGTGACGCCGTAGAGCGCATCAGCCACTTCCATGGTCCGTTTCTGGTGCGTGATCACAATCAGCTGGCTGGACTGCCGCAGTTCCTCAAAGATGGTGATGAGCCGGCCGAGGTTGGTGTCGTCAAGCGCCGCTTCAACCTCGTCCATCACATAGAACGGCGAGGGGCGGGCCTTGAAGATGGCCACCAGGAGTGCGACGGCGGTGAGTGACCGTTCGCCTCCTGACAACAGTGAGAGGCGCTTGATTTTCTTGCCGGCCGGGCGGGCCTCGACTTCGATTCCGGTGGTGAGCATATCCGAGGGGTCTGTGAGGACCAGCCGGCCTTCGCCGCCGGGAAAGAGGCGTTCAAAAACGTGGACGAACTGGGCCCGTGTGTCCTCAAAGGCCTCGGCAAAGACCCGCTGGACCCGGTCATCGACTTCCTTGATGATGTCCAGGAGGTCCTTGCGGCTGGATTTCAGGTCCTCCAGCTGGGAACTGAGGAACTGGTGCCGTTCCTCCAGGGCCGCGAACTCCTCCAGCGCCAGCGGGTTGACCTTGCCCAGGGCTGACAGGTCCCTTTCGGCTTTTCGGAGCCGCTTCTCCTGCTCCTCCCGGACAAACGGCTTGCCTTCGATGACCGGTGTGCCGTCGTCGTCCACGGGTGTCCGCAGGGCCGCCCATTTGTCGCCGCTTTCCTCCGCGGGGACGGGCACCGGAACGTCCGGGCCGAAGTCCGCCACGAGGACGTCGGGGGTAATCCCGAGTTCCTCGATGGAGCGTGTTTCCAGGGCTTCAATCCGTGCCCGCTGCTGCGCGCGCGCCAGTTCGTCCCGGTGCACCGAATCGGTCAGTTCCCCCAGCTCGCGGGCCAGGGAGTCATTGGTGGCCCGGATTTCCAGCAGCGAACGGTCCCGCTCCTCCCGGTTCTCTTCAGCGAGATCGCGTTCATGCCGGGCCAGCTCAACAGACACGTCGATGAACCGGATGGCCAACTCCACCGCGGCGGAGACAGCGGCAGCCCGCCTGGCCTGGATCCGACGGCGGCGCGCCCGTTCAGCAGCCTCTTCGCGTGCCCGGCGTTCGGTGGCCGCCGCCCGCTCGAGGGACCCGGCCCGGTTGGTGGTGGCGGTCAGTTGCTCCTCGGTGCTGCGGAGCGACAGCCTCGCCTCCATCTCCGCAGACCTGGCCAGCGATGCCGCCAGGGCGAGGGCATCGCGCTGTTCGGTGGAGGGTTCCTCGTCCGCCGGTGCTTCCTGCGCCGCTGCAAGCCTCGCCGCAACGGCGGCAAGCGCTTCTTCCTCCGTGACAACCTGAGCCTCCGCCCTCGCCAGCGAGGCAGCCAGCCTGTCGCTTTCGCCGACCGCACTGCGCAGGAGGGAATTCAGCTGGCCAAGCTTTTCCGCGACGGCTGCGAGCCGGGCGTCAGAATCGTGCAGGCGGTCGAGGGCTGCTTCCGCCCTCGCCTGGGCGTCGGCGCGCCGGACTTCGGCGCCGGCCGCGGCGAACCTGTTCCGTTCCAGGTCCGCGGTAACCACGGCCAGCCGGGCCTCGGCGTCGTCGACGGCGGCCTGGACCTCAAGCAGGGACGGCGCCTTCGCCGAGCCTCCCGTCACAGTGAGGGCAGTAAACACGTCACCGGCCCGGGTCACCGCTGTCAGGTCCGGGTGTTCGGAAACGAGCAAACCTGCACCGTCCAGGTCGTCAACAACCGCCACCCCGGCCAGGAGCGCGGCCACCGCGGCAGCGGCCGTACCCGCGGCGGTCACCAGGTCCACAGCCCAGCGGACGCCCGCCGGCAAGGGGCGGGCCGTGGCGGGATCTGCCGGGGGCACGGGCATGGCAGACGCCAGCAGCAAGGAGGCGCGGCCGGCGTCGTCGTCTTTCAGGAGCCGCACCACGGCGCCGGCAACGGCCGGATCCCGGACCACTACCGCTTCGGAGCCCTCGCCCAGTGCGGCGGCAATCGCCGTCTCGTAGCCCGGCCGGACAGTGAGGGCCGCGGCAAGGGTGCCCGCGACACCGTCCAGTCCGGAGTTGAGGGCGTGCGCCGTGCCGTCTTTGCGGTTGAGTCCAAGCTGCAGCGCATCCCGGCGCGCCACCAGGGCGTCGCGTTCGCGGGCGGCGTCTCCCGCCGCGGCCGTCAGATCGGCAAGCTCCTGGACTGCGGCGTCGAGCTCTGCGCTGGCATCTTCGTAGTCGGCGTCGAGGCTTTCCTCGCCTTCCTCAACACCGGCAACCTGCGTTTCGAGGGCGGTGAACTCGGTCTGCGCCTGGCGGCGGCGTTCCTGCCCTGCCGCGAGTGAGTCCCGGAGCCTGCCCAGCTCAGCCTGCGCGGATTCAACCCGCGATCTGGCCGCCCCGACAGCTCCGGCAAGCTTCGCCAAGCCTTCCCGGCGGTCCGCTGCGGCCCGCAGGACAGCAGTGAGCCTTTTGTCCTCGGCGGACGCCGCGAGTTCAGCCTTCGTCTTTGCCGCTGTGGCTGTCTCCAGGGCGCTGCGCCGGTCAAGGATGTGGCGCTCCAGCTCCGTCACCTCATCGCGGACCCGGGCGGCCTGGCGTTCCAGCTGCTCAGGATCCCTGCCCGAGTAGGGTTCAGCATCAACCGCTCCCAACAGCCGGCCGCGCTCCTGGGCCAGCGAGCCAAGGGATCGCAGCCGTTCCCTTGCAGCGGAGAGCCGATACCAGGTATCCCGCGCCGCGTTGAGCTTCGGTGTGGCCTCCGCGGCGAGCTGTTCCACAGCTGCCTGCTGCCTGCGCCCGGCCTCCAGCTGCTGCTCCACGACGGCACGGCGGGCCTTCAGGGCCGCTTCGTCCGCCACGTCCTGCTCAAGGGAATTCTGTTGCCGGACAAGGTCATCGGCCAGCAGCCGCGCGCGGGCGTCCCGGACATCGAACTGGACCCGCTGGGCGCGGCGCGCCACATCAGCCTGTTTGCCGAGCGGGGTCAGCTGGCGCCGGATCTCCCCCGTCAGGTCGCTCAGGCGCTGCAGGTTCGCCTGCATGGCCTCAAGCTTGCGGACTGTCTTTTCCTTGCGGCGGCGGTGTTTGAGGATCCCGGCGGCTTCCTCAATGAAGCCGCGGCGGTCTTCCGGGGTGGCGTGCAGGACCTTGTCCAGCTGGCCCTGGCCCACAATGACATGCATTTCCCGGCCCATGCCGGAATCCGAAAGCAGCTCCTGAATATCGAGCAGGCGGCAGCTGGCGCCGTTGATGGCGTATTCGGAGCCGCCGGTGCGGAAAAGAGTCCGCGAGATGGTGACCTCGCTGTACTCGATGGGTAGCGCGCCGTCAGCGTTGTCGATGGTCAGGGAGACGTGGGCGCGCCCCAGCGGCGGCCGCCCGGACGTCCCGGCAAAAATAACGTCCTCCATTTTGCCGCCCCGGAGCGTTTTGGCTCCCTGCTCCCCCATGACCCAGGACAGGGCGTCCACCACGTTGGATTTTCCCGAGCCGTTCGGTCCCACCACTGCGGTGACGCCGGGCTCAAAGTCGAACGTCGTGGCCGACGCAAACGACTTGAACCCGCGGACGGTCAGGCTTTTGAGGTGCAAGGTGTTTCTAGTCTCCTGGATGGCTGAAATGGCATCGCTGCTGCCCCAAATCTACTGTGCCGGCGCGGAATTCCGCGGATTTCCGGGGGCCTGTCCGCACCCCGGTGCCACTGGCGGATCATGGCCCAGAGCCGCGGGGACGGCCTACCAGCGGCCGTTGCGGGGCCGCGGCTGACAGACCGGGCACGTGTAGGACGAACGGTTCATGAACTGGTCGCGGCGGACCGTGGAGTTAATTCCGACGACGGCGCAGCGGCTGCAGGGTTTCCCTTCACGCCCATAGGCGTTCAGGGAGCGGTCGAAGTAACCGGAGGCCCCGTTGACGTTGACGTACAGGGAATCGAAGCTGGTGCCGCCGGCCGCGAGTGCGTCCAGCATCACCTCCCGGGCGCTGGTAATGAGCCGTTCGGCGTCGCCGCGGCGCATGGTGTCGGTGGGCCTGGCGTAGTGCAGCTTCGCCCGCCACAAGGCCTCGTCGGCATAGATGTTGCCGATCCCCGAGACCAGGCCCTGGTCCAGCAGGGCACGTTTGAGGCCCGTCTTCCGCTTCCGCAGCCGGCCATAGAACAGGTCAAAGGAAAACGCAGGGTCCAGGGGGTCCCTGGCAATGTGGGACGCTTCCTCCGCGATCAGCGCAACGGGAGATTCCGACTGGCCGCCCGGGCCGCCGTCGTCCGTGGGAACCATGCCGGTGACGAACAGGCCGCCGAAAATCCGCTGGTCAACAAACCGGAGCTGTTCAGGCATTCCGTCCGCAGGACTCAGCCGCAGCCGGACCTTGAGGTGTTTCTCGTCCGGTACGGAGCTGTCCTGCATAAGGAGCTGTCCGCTCATCCCAAGGTGGGCCATCAGGGCGACGGGAGGTGCCCCGGCGGCGCCGGTGGTTTCGCTCAGCGGCATCCACAGGAATTTTCCGCGGCGCACCACGTCCACAACTGTTGTGCCCTGGAGGTTGCCCATGAAGTCCTCAGGGCCCAGGGTATGGCGGCGAAGGGAACGTGGGTCCAGCACTTCAACCGTTGTGATGGTCCGGCCGCGGAGCCAACTCACCAGGCCACGGCGTACCACTTCAACTTCAGGCAGTTCGGGCACGGCTCAGCCTAGACGCTGCCGGAGGACTCTGGTGATGCGCCCTCCGATGCCGGGGCAGCAGCGGCATCCGAAGCTCCGGAGAGCTGGCGCCAGGCGTCCGCGGCGGCTTCCTGCTCCGCTTCCTTCTTCGAACGGCCCGCTCCATTGCCGTACGGCTTGCCCCCGATATTCAGGACAGCCTTGAAGGTACGGGCGTGGTCCGGCCCGGCCCCGTCTACGGCGTAGTAGATGGTGCCAAGCTGCCGGCCGGCGGCAAGTTCCTGGATACTGGTCTTCCAGTCAGTGCCCGCACCGAGGGCCGCCGCATCCTTAAGGAGCGGGCCAACCAGGCGCATGACCAACTGGCGGGCCGTCTCAATATCGTTGGACACGTAGGTTGCACCAATGAGTGCTTCCATGGTGTCCGCCAGGATGGAGGCCTTGTTCTTGCCCTCGGTGAGCTTTTCGCCCTGCCCGAGGTAGATGTAGTCCCCGATGCCCAGGCTCCGGCCTATGCCGGCGAGGGCGCGCGTGCTGACTACCGCAGAGCGGCGTTTGGCAAGGTCGCCTTCAGGCAGGGTGGGATTGTCCCGGTACAGGGCATCGGTTACGGAGAAGCCCAGGATGGAGTCGCCCAGGAATTCGAGCCGCTCGTTGGTGGGGATACCGCCGTTTTCGTAGGCGTAGGAACGGTGTGTGAGAGCAAGACGAAGCGTCCCGGCGTCAATGGAGACACCGAGACGCTTCAGAAGCTCTTCAGTTGAAGACATCATGTCAGCCCAAGCGGCCGATTAGACGTCTGCGACCTTGCGTCCCTTGTACTCAAGGAACAGCGCAGTACCAGCCGAGTCGGTAACGACCTTTGCCTGGTGCGGCAGGCTGTAGGTGACCTGGCCGTTCTCGACAGTCTTCACCAGGTGGGGGGCAGTTGCCTTCCACTGGGAGCGGCGGGCGCGGGTATTCGAGCGAGACATTTTCCGCTTCGGGACAGCCACGGCTAACTCATTTCTCTCTAGAAAAACACTTACAAATCAGTTTTGCCGGTCAGGCTTAGCCAAGTCGGCTAGGGCAGCCCAGCGAGGATCTACGACCTCGTGGTGATGCCCCGGCTCGTCTTCCAGGCGTACTCCGCATTCGGAGCAAAGGCCCTGGCAGTCTTCCCGGCACACCGGCTGGAACGGCAGCATGGTTACAACTGCGTCCCGCAACACCGGCTCAAGATCGATTAGATCGTACTCGATTCGATATTGCTCTTCTTCGTCTTCTCCGTCGGAGAACTGGACGCCCTCGTAGAAGAAAAGTTCCTGCACATTGACTTCAAGGTCATACGCAAGGGGATCCAGGCATCGGCCGCATTCGCCTTTTACTTCGGCAACCGCGGTTCCTGATACCAGAATTCCTTCGTGTACGGCCTCAAGCCTCAGATCCAGCTCGATGTCCGAGCCTTCCTGAACGCCAATGAGTGCCACACCAAGATCACTTGGTGCGGGTACATGTTCTTTCAGTGTCCGCATGCTTCCCGGGCTGCGCCCGATATCCTTGACGTCGAACGCCAAGGGCGAACTAGCATCTCGTTTAATGAGAACTCCTGTTGAACATATGACCGACGTACCATCTTAGCCTGAAGAACCGCAGGGACTCAAACCAGGCCTGCGAACCACAAGGCAGCGGACGTCGAAGTACCGGACTAGCCTACCCCCTCGGCCGCTGATCCGGCCCCGACTCGCCAGCGAGCAGCCTTTTTTGCACCGAGCGGGGCACATAGTCGGAAACGCTGCCACCCAGGCTGGCCACCTCTTTGATGAGCGTGGACGACAAATGCAGGTAGTGCGCCTCAGCCGGCAGGAACACCGTTTCCACGCCACTGAGCTGGCGGTTCATCGTGGCCATCGGAAGTTCATAGTCGAAATCGGACGATGAGCGAAGGCCCTTCACGATCGCTGAGACACCACGCTGCCGGCAGTACTCAGCCAGGAGGCCCTCCCCTACGGGCTCCACCACAATGCCCTTCAGGGATGCGAGGGTTTCGCGCGCCATGTCCAGGCGGTCCGCCAGGCTGAACCTGTACTTCTTCGCATAATTGGTGGATATCGCGACGATCACCTCATCGAAAAGGCCGGCAGCACGGGCGATGACCTCGAGATGGCCGTTGTGGATAGGGTCAAAGGATCCGGGGCAGACAGCGCGTCTCATGCACCGAACCTACCGTATGGAACGGCCGGGATACCATGACTGGATGCATCCACCACGGGACTTTTCCCTGCCCGCATCCTTGCCTGCCGCGCCCGCCGTTCCCGCTCCGTGGCAGCGCACGGCCGCCGGCGCCAACCTGCTGGGACCTGCCGGCCAGCTCGGTGTCACCATCTTCGAGGAGATGACCACCCTGGCGGCGCAGACCGGCGCCATCAACCTCGGGCAGGGCTTTCCGGACGAGGACGGACCGGCGGAAATCAAGGCCGCAGCCGTGGCGGCCATCGAGGCCGGCGCCAACCAGTACGCACCGGGCAAGGGCATCCTGGAACTGCGTGAAGCTGTGGCTGCCCACCAGCAACGGTTCTACGGGCTGGCCCCGGATCCGCAGACAGAGGTCATCATCACCACAGGTGCCACCGAAGGGATCGCGGCTACGCTCCTGGCGTTTGTGGGCCCAGGGGATGAGGTGCTGACCTTCGAGCCTTTCTATGACTCGTACGGCGCCGTCATCGGCCTGTCAGGCGCCACCCACATCACGGCCCCGCTGCTGGCCCCCGACTTTTTCCCGGACATGGCGGCCCTGGAAGCAGCCTTCACCGCCCGCACCAAGGTGGTGCTGTTGAACAACCCGCACAATCCCACCGGCGCCGTCTTCCCCCGCCATGTCCTCCAGCGCGTCGTCGAGCTTGCCGCAAAGCATGACTGCCTGATCATTACCGACGAGGTCTACGAGCACCTCACCTTCGGCGCCGGACACATTCCGGTGGCAACCCTGGCGGGCGCAGCGGACCGGACCATCACTATCTCCTCGGCCGGAAAGACGTTTTCCTTCACCGGCTGGAAGATCGGCTGGCTGAGCGGCCCGGACCACCTGGTGGCCGCTGTCCGCACCGTCAAGCAGTTCCTGACCTACAGCTCCGGAACACCGTTCCAGGCCGCGATCGCAGCAGGCCTCGCACTGCCGGATGAGTTTTACCAAGGCATTGCGGCCACCCTCCAGAAGAAACGGGACATCCTCAGCGAGGGCCTCCGCGCCGCAGGATTCGACGTCTATACGCCGCAGGGCACGTATTTCGTCAACGTGGACACCGCCCCCCTGGGCATCGGCGACTCCGTTGACCTGGCCCGCAGGCTGCCCGGCCTGGTGGGCGTGGCCGCTATCCCCGTCCCGGTGTTCTGCCACCCGGAGGGCGCAGAACGGACACGCAGCCTGCTCAGGTTCGCGTTCTGCAAGAAAGTGGAAGTCCTCGAAGAGGCCGCCGCCAGGCTGGCCACCCTCAGCGGAAAGCTGTGATGGCGGATCCGGGCGGCATGCGTTCCACGAGGTTCCTGCGGACCACGGGACAGCACGCCTCCATCGAACCCGACGCATTCACCGACGGCGGCTACGTCCTGAGCATCGGCGGTGCCGAGCAGTCCCACGTCAACCTGGCACACCCTGAAGAGATCTTCTACGAATACCTGCGGCGGATCGGGCACCTGGTGGATCTCGCCGCTCCCGAAGGCCGGCCGATCACGGCCCTGCATCTTGGTGCCGGGGCGCTGACCCTGGC
>DASSIA010000012.1:0-7518 GCA_035692345.1 Arthrobacter sp.
GCACGGCGACGTCATTGAGGTGGCAGGAGCCAGCCTGAAGGCGCTGCACACGCCCGGGCACTCGCCGGGCTCGGTGTCCTTCCACCTGGCTGACGGGCCCGACGGCGAGGGCTCGCTGTTCAGCGGCGACACCCTTTTCCAGGGCGGACCCGGCGCCACGGGCAGGTCCTACAGTGACTTCCCGACCATCATCGAATCGATCCGGACGTGGCTGCTGCCCCTCCCGGCCGAAACGGTGGTCCGGACCGGCCACGGCGACAGCACCACCATCGGAGCCGAAGCCCCGCACCTGGACGAGTGGATCGCCCGGGGCCACTAACGGACCCAGCCCCGCCAGCGCGGGCTACGCCTCCCGGGTATCCACACCGGCATAGCGGCTGAAAGCAGCATGCCGGAGGGAAGCGTGGCCCGCGTACGCCTCAATGACCGCGTCCTGGACGTCATGGACCGTCAGGCCCGGCACAAGGTCGTTGGCGGCCCCGGCCGTGGCCGGGTCCCAGTCCAGCCCGAGGGCTGCATAGCTGTCCGTCAGGACGCTGCGGATGGGGGCGGAGTTCTCCACCACAATCACGGAGCTGAACAGCCAGCCGCCGCTCACCACGCGCTGCGCCGTGCCGATAAGTTTGATCCGATGCGCCGGGTCCGTCGGGTCCGTGCCGTGAACGCTGAACTCCCCCGGGCAGTACTCCCCTGGAATTTCGCCGACTGCGGCCTGCACGCCCACGGTCCGCAAGGCCTGCGCCAGCAGTTTGCCAAAGAACCTGAAACGGTCCTTTGAACCGGCAATGGCATCGGCGTGGGGCATCACGTGGTCCACCACCAGGGTGCCTTCGTGGTACGCGGCTGCCCTGCCACCGGCTTTGCGCACCAGGGGTTCAAAACCGTGCTCCCGGCACGCCCGGGCGGCCGCCTCGAAACCGGGCAGCCGGGTGTCCCGCTGGCCGAAGGCAACAGTGGGCGCGGGGCGGTACAACCGCAGGGTAGGGCCGATCCTGCCCGTCTTTGCCTGGGTCAGCAGCTCGAGCCCGAACTCCAGGTCCCGTGCCGCGCCCAGTGAGTGCTCCTGCCGCACCACGGTGAGCGTCCGGGGTCCGGCGTCGGCGTCCTGCATGTTGCTAAGCTCCCTTATGGTCATATTGCGTTGTCCTTGTCCGCAGACAAGCCACACCTAGGTTACGCCGTGGCTTCCGGGTGGCTAAACTCAGGAACTGGGTCCACCCGCTACTCCTCAGAAGAGGTAATCCACTGATACGCGTTATTAGCTACAACCTCCGTAAGCACCAGGCCAGCGGGGAACTGGTTGGCCTGGCCCAGGATTTCGGCATCGACGCCCTGTGCCTGCAGGAGTGTGACACCTCCGACCTGCCGGAGACGCTGGGACCGCTGCAGCTCGCCGACTCGACCAAGGGCAACCGGCTGGGGCTGGCCATCTACTACCGGCCTGACCGTTTCACGTCACACGGCACCAAGACCTTCGCGCTCAAGAAATCCCTGCATGACATGGTCCTGGCGCCTGCGCATGAGCGTCTCATCGGCACGCGCGTGCGGGACATCGAGACCGATCACGAAGTGGTCATTGGCTCGTTCCATGCCGCCCCGCTGACCGCCACCAACTCGCTGCGGCGCAACCAGATCCACGCCGCCCACGCGGAACTGCTGGGCATGGGCAGCGGGCTCATGACCCTGATGGTGGGTGACTTCAACTATCCGTTCTTCACGAAGAACCTCAACGAACACATGAAGAACTCCGGCTATGAACTCTCACTCAGTGACCGCAGGACCTACACCCGCTACAAAGTATTCAAGGGCCACTTCGACTTCGCCACGTCCCTGGGACTGAACATCGAGAATGTGGAAACGCTGCCCCGCGGCGCCTCCGACCACCTGCCCATCCTGGTGACCGCCGAATATGGGCAGGAATCGACGCCGGCCCAGGATCCCCCGGCGTCCTGAGTCCCGGCGTCGGACTGCGCTTCAGGAAGCGCCCGTCAGGACCTGCGCAACGTCAGGATCTGTTCAGCACGGCCGAAGGGCCCCTGGAGATCGTGCAGGACAGTGGACGTCAAGCCAATGCCGTCAGTGCCAAAGGAAACGGCGTTGTCCAGGCCCAGCCACTCTCCCTCGGGCCTGCGGTACATGTGGATCTGCAGGTCCAGGTTGGGAAAGGCATAGCTGTCCTTGCCCGGCGGGACCTTGGCCGCGATCCCGTTGGCGGTGTCAACGAGGCCCACGAGGCGGGCCAGGTCGCCGCTGTCTGCTGTATCCGTCAGGGGGTGCATGGTGCGGAGCCAGACGATGCCCGCGCCGGGCCGGTGCCCCTCGGCCACGCGCATCTCCAGGGACCGGATGTACCCGCCTGGCCAGACGGCCGCGCCGTCGAACGGTTTGCATTCATCCGGCGCCGGAATGGCGTTGTCCTCAACGGCGGCAACCGCGGCCGTGTCGCTGGTCATCATCCGCCATGCGGTGGCGCGGATGGCTACCCGGCCGTCGGCAACCAGTTCGGCCTGCAGAAGTTCGATGGTCCGGCCCGGGCGGAGTGTGGTGGTTTCGATGTGGAACCCGCCACCGGGGATCAGGCCCAGGATCTCGTAGCTCAGCCGCGCCATGCGCATGTCGGCGCGGGGCGCGTGGCGCTCCAGGCTGTCCGCCATCAGGCCGGAGGCCGGTGCCATATGCTGCTCGTGCTCATTCCAGGCACCCTGGGCGTGGATGGTGGAGCGGAACCGGCCGCCGCCCAGCGTCTGGTAGTAAAAATCGCCTTCAGCAAGTTCTGGCAGTTCCTTGGTCAACGGTGGCCCTTCCGACGGTTCCGGGTGAATGCCCATTAACTCTAACCGGCGCTGGCTCTAACCGGCGCTGAGGATGCGGACCTGCAAATCCGGCCACGATTTCGCAAAGCCGGGGTGAAGCTCCAACAGGACCACATCCTCCAGCGGAACCCACCGGAGGTCGAGACTTTCCGGATCGCTGATTACGGGCTCAAACGGCGCGGTCACCAGCACAACAACCGTGGTGTAGGACCAGTAGCCGATGTCCAGCACCGCAGTGAAGAGGACGCTCACATCAGCGGCCGGGACAGCAGCTTCCTCGTACGCCTCACGGAGGGCACCGGTCACGGCGTCCTCCCCTTGGTGCAGGGCCCCGCCAGGGAGTCCCCATGTTCCGCCGTTATGGCTCCACAGGGCGCGGTGCTGCAGAAGAACGCCTTTGCCGGGGTCATAGGCCAGGACGCCGGCGGCACCGAACCTGCCCCAGAACTTGCCGTGGCCGCCCTCCACCCAGGCGTCACCGGGATCCCGGGGGCCCGTACGGACCGGCGGAAACGTGAGGTTCGCATCAGCGGATGTGGCAGCCAGGGAGTGATCCATAACTCCAGTCTGACAGGTGTCCGGCGGCCCTGACGCTCGGACGACGCCCGCGCGTCAGCCGTTTTGGGCCCCGTGAGCGCGTTCGACGGCGAAATCACCGCCGGGGTACATAACGGTTTCGTGTCCGTCGTCGAAGCGGACCAGATAGGGCGGATGACCATCCTGACCGCGGACTTCAACGATCACACCATGCCGGTCCGACGATCCGACGGTCCTCCCCCGGACGATGATCCTGTCACCCTGCATTGCCTCCATGGCAATCACCTCCAGCCCCAGACTACGGCTGACGGCGCCCCTGGAACAGGGGGCAAAATCTTCCCTGGCCGGGGTTCCCGGAAATGCGTTGCGGTCAGTTCCCGGCCGCGACGATGAGCCCGGCAGCACGGCGCAGGACGCCGTCAGGGTCGTGGTGCCAGCGGCTGATGACCACGCCGGCGCGCTGGCGGTCGCTACCGTTCAGCCCCTTCAACAGCGGCACCACAACGTCGGCAATCAGGGGGTCCACCAGCTCGGCAGTGTGCGCGGACCTGATGAAGCCCTCCAGCCTGGTCAGGTCAGAGTGGCGGAGAAGGGCAACCCTGGACTGGAGCAGCACAACGGCGGCCAGCCGGCGTTCATAGACCGGCCGCTTGCCGGGACCCGGCTGGCCCCAGAGGAGCGATGCCAACGCGGTCACATCATCATGGCCAAAGTCCCGGAACTTCGTACCGGCGTCGCGGACGGTGCCGCGTACGGCTCCTACCGACGATCCGTAGGACCCCAGAGTGCCGCCCACCCGTGACTCCACATCTTCCGCCCGGTACCACGCTCCCTCGTTCTGCAGGGTGGAGTCGATGAAGCCGGCAGCCGCCAGCACCGTCCCGTTCACGGCGCCGCTACCTTCGCTGCCGGCCGGCAGCGGCATGGAGTATGCAGAATGGCGTCGATGGGCGGGCTTCGAGCCGTCCGGCCACGATGGGGTCCCCGCACACGGCGCACGTACCGTAAGTGCCTGCCGCAATCCGCGCCAGGGCCGCGTCCACTTGTTCGAGGCCGGCACTGCTCTGCTTCAGGAGCGCCGATGCCTGGGACAGCTCAAAGGCAATGGTGGAGCCTTCGGGGTCGTGCTCGTCATCCACGTTCGAATCCTGGCGTGCGGCGTTGGCTGAGGAGATGTCCGCACGCAGGGCGGGAAGAAGGGCGAGTTTCCGCGCTCGTTCTTCCTCCAGCAGGACCCGGAACCGTTCAAAATCGGGCATGGGAACAGACTAACCCCTGGGCCTTGCCACTATGGCTGAGCGGCGATGGCATGGGGCACCTGCCTCATTTTGAAATTCACTCTCGACAAGTGCGGCGGGTCGGAGGAAGCTGGCAATCGTAAGCGCCTCAGATGCCGTCTGGCAGCCAGGGACAGACGGCTGATGGACACAAACTCCACAGAGAAAGTCTGCGTGTCATGCCTACAAACATCGTCACCCAGCTGGAAGTTAAATCCCACAACACCCCGGATGAGAAGCGCCGCCCGGACAAGACCGAAGTGGACATCGTCAAAGTGGGTGACTACAGCATCGGCAGGTTCACGTTTGAGCCGGGCTGGCGCTGGTCGGACTGCATCAAGCCGGTAGTGCAGACCGAGTCATGCCAGAACAATCACGTGGGATTCTGCGTTTCCGGCGCCCTCAGCGTCGAAACCACTGACGGCAAGCGGATCAGCATCAGCGGCGGCGACTCCTACACCATTCCGCCCGGACACGACGCGTGGGTGGAGGGAGACCAGCCCTTCGTGGGAATTGAGTTCCTCAGCGCAGCGGAATTCGCGAAAGCACCCGGAACCTGAGGACGTCAGTACCAGTTCATGGCCACTTCGTGGCTCCAGGCACCGCAAGGTGACCCGTAGCGGTTCGCGATGTAGCCCAGGCCCCACTCGATCTGCGTCCGGTAACTGGTGAGCCAGTCGCTGCCGGCACTGGCATATTTGCCTGCCGGCAGTGCCTGCGCAATCCCGTACGCTCCGGATGACGGGTTGGTTGCCGTCGTCAACCAGTCGGACTCTTTGGTCCAGAGCTGCACCAGGCACTGAAACTGGTCAGGACCCCAGCCAAAGCCCGGGAGCCGCCCCGCTGCGTAGCTTTTGGCTCCGGCAGGATCGTTGACTGCGCCGCCCGGAATGGAAGGATAGACGACGGCGGGAGGCGGGTTCGGCGTCGAACCTCCGGCCGGCCTCTGCGGTGCCTGGTAAGCCTGTGCCTGCGCTGCCTGGGCCGCGGCCTTGGCAGCAGCGTCGGCCTGCTGGCGTGCCTGTTCTTCCGCAATGGCACGCTTGGCTGCCTGCGCCGCCTCGTAGGCCGCCTGGGCCGCCTGCCCCTGCCGGTAACCGTCCTCCACGGCAGCGGTGGTGCCCTTGAGGGAGGCCAACTGGGCGGTGAGTTCCTGGCTGTGCTGCTGCTGTTGCGCCACTTGCCGGGCCATCGCCTGCTGGGCCGCCTGGGCAGCTTCCAGTTTGGTCTTAGCCTCGCCGGCGAGGCGCTCGCGTTCGGCTTTGGCTGCCTGTTGCTGGTCCGCGAGCGCCTGGGCGGCCTTCTCTGCCGCAGCTGATTTCTGGACGAGCGACGCTGTTTTGTCGCTGATGATCTGGACGATGTTCAGGCCCTGGATGTTGTTTGTCTGGACCGCATCCAAGGCAACGAAGAACCCCATATTGGTGGCCCCCGTCTTGTACGCCTGCGCCGCGAGTCCGCCAAGTTCCTTCTTGTACTGACCCAACTGGCCGTTGACGTGCGCAACCTGGGCGGTCAGGACATCCACCTTGGCACTGGCCGCCTGCAATGCAGCATCGGTCACCGCGTACTCAGCCGCGGCGGCGACAGCTGCGGTTCCCAGCGTTTCGGCCGTGGACTGCAGGCCGGTCAGCAGATCGTTGATGTTGGCGACCTCGGCAGACTTGCCGGCTTCGCTTTGCTTGGCGTTCTGCACGTCCTGCCAGGAGGGGTAGCCCCCCGGCGGTGCGTCATCGGCGCGTGCGGGCAGCACAGCGAACGAGCCTGCGAGCGCAATTGCCAGCAGGGCTGCCATCGCAGGTAACTGCTTCGTGAGAACAATCCGGGGCATAGTTTGTGAGCTTACCCGCTCAGGTCCCGCAGAAGGTCCTGTAGCTCCCGAATTCTTCAGGCGCCGGCATGGCGTAGCTTTCCAGGCCGGGGCGCTCGGTGTACGGCTCGGCCAGGACGGCCACCAACCGGTTGAAGGGTTCCAGATCGCCAGCGATAGCCGCGTCCAAGGCATCTTCCACCAGGTGGTTCCTGGGGATGTAGGCCGGATTGACCAGGTCCATCAGGGACGCGTCCGGCGCCAAAGCCAGCCAGCGTGCGGCCCAGGCGTCGAAGGCACCCGCGTCCGCGAACATGGCCCGCGCAGTTTCCAGAGTGCCCCGGGCTGCCGCGCCGAGGCTTCGGAAGAAGGCCGTGTAATCAACCTCCCCTTCCTGAAGCAGCGCCAGCACGTCGTCCACCAGCGGCGACGCGACGTCGTCGTGCGTGTCCGCGCGCAACCCAAGCTTGGATTTCATGCCGGCTGACCAGGCCGCGCTGTAAAGGGTGCGGAAGGCGCCGAGGGACTGCACGGCGAGCGCCACAGCCTGATCCTGGTCGTCATGGAGCAGCGGCAGGAGTGCCTCGGCCAGCCGGGTGAGGTTCCATTCGGCGATGAGCGGCTGGTTGGCGTAGGCGTAGCGTCCGTCCACGTCGATGGAGCTGTAGACCGCGCCGGGGTTAAAACTGTCCATGAACGCACAGGGCCCGTAGTCGATGGTCTCGCCGGAGATGGCCATATTGTCGGTGTTCATCACCCCGTGGACGAAGCCCACCAGCATCCATTGCGCCACCAGGGACGCCTGGGCGGCGATGACCGCGTCGAAGAACGCGAGATAGGGCTGTTCGGCGTGCGCTGCCCCAGGGTAATGGCGGCTGATGGCATGATCCGCGAGGCGGCGGAGGAGGTCCGTGCCGCCGTTGACGCGGGCGAACTGGAAGCTGCCGACCCGCAGGTGGCTGCTGGCCACCCGGGTGAGCACGGCCCCGGGCAGCATGGTTTCGCGGCGGACGGGCCGGCCCGTGGCCACCACGGCGAGGGACCTCGTGGTGGGGATGGCCATGGCGTGCATGGCTTCGCT
>DASSIA010000013.1:0-3613 GCA_035692345.1 Arthrobacter sp.
TTTCGTTATTAGAGGTGCTCGAGGCGACCAAGAGGGATCCTTCCACAGACCTTCAGGCGTTTTCAGATCTCCCCCGCTGTGCACCCTGCGGAATGACTCCGCAGTGCTACCATCCGGTTCCGCTATATGACCCGGGGCCGGGGCCGACCATACAATGACGTTGTTGACGGCACGTTGATGGTCAGCTGCCAGGCAAAGCCCACCGCTATATGAAGGCTGAAGGTAAACAGGGAAGACGCAAATATCTACGATACGGCAAAACCCATTACGTGTCTACCCCACAACCGGACTTATTGCAAGCACTGATTTTTTGGCGTTAGAGCCGAAGGGTGACCCCTGCTGCGGTGCATTCGTTGGCGTTGGCGAACACCGCGTCGCGCACAGCATCCTTTGACCCCTGCGCGGGCTGGCCGCCGGTACCAGCTGCCGACGAGTGGTCAAGGGCGAGCACACTCAGCGAGGCGAAAAGACCCACCAGGTTCCCCGATACCGTGTCCTTGGCATCCTGCGCGGCCAGGTAGATGTCCTCGTACGCGTTGGAGTCGTTCTGGATCACCTTGTAGCGGGCATAGAGGGAGTTGAACGTCTCGCAGGCCGCTTTCACGCCGCCGGCCTGGGGCGCGGCTGACTTACTTGCAGCGTTCGACGGCGCCGCCTTCGTAGGCGCGGGAGCGGACCGGGTAGGGGCTGCTGTTGAGGTGGTGATCCCCGGCGCAGGCGTGGCAACGGAGCAGGCTGTGAGTCCGGCGAGGGTTGCGATGGCGGCCCCGGCGAGGATTTTCTTCAAGATACTGCTCCCTGTTGTGCGTTGCTGTGCTGCTTGCGTCTTCGCCGTCCACCCTACGCACCACCGCGACCCGGTGCACGTCAACCGCATGGGTAGTTCTCCCCTGCGGGCCGCCGCACCCCGAACCCGGTACGGCCGGAATCACCGGAGTCTTTGACGCGTTTGGATTAATAGGTGAGAGGGATCACGCTAGCCTTGGAATCACATCGAACAGAGCGGAAGAGATAACAATGGACACCTCCAACGACCCTACTGACGTTGTCATCCTGTCCGGGGCACGTACTCCGCAGGGCCGGCTGAACGGGCAGCTGGTGAGCTTCACTGCCGTCGAACTCGGCGCGCACGCAATCAAGGCTGCGCTGGCCGCGAGCGGTGTGGAGCCCGGCAAGGTGGACGCGGTGATCATGGGTCAGGTCCTGCAGGCCGGCGCCGGCCAGAATCCGGCACGCCAAAGCGCCATCGGCGCGGGTGTGGGTTGGAACGTACCCACGGTCACCATCAACAAGGTGTGCCTCTCGGGGCTTACCGCCGTCATCGACGCCGCCCGGATGATCCGCAGCGGTGACGCCACCGTGGTGGTTGCCGGCGGCCAGGAATCCATGAGCCGCGCACCCCATCTGTTGCCCGGCTCGCGCCAGGGCTGGACGTACGGCGCCATCCAGGCCCTGGATGTTGCGGCCCATGATGGCCTGACGGATGCTTTTGACGGCCAGTCGATGGGCCTGTCCACGGAAACCAAGAACCTGACCCTCGGCATCGACCGGGCCTCCCAGGACAACGTCGCCGCCCAGTCACACCAGCGGGCCGCCCTCGCGGCGAAGAACGGCGTCTTCGACGACGAGATCGCACCGATCAGCGTCAAGCAGCGCAAGGGCGATCCGATTCTGGTCTCCACCGATGAAGGCGTACGCCCGAACACGTCGGTTGAGTCACTCGCCGGACTCCGGGCAGCCTTTGTCACCGACGGAACCATCACCGCAGGGAACTCCTCTCCCCTGTCCGACGGCGCCTCCGCACTCGTGCTGACATCGCGCCGGTTCGCCGAGGATAACGGCCTCGAATACCTGGCTGTGGTGGGAAAGCCCGGCCAGGTTGCCGGCCCGGACAACTCCCTGCATTCGCAGCCGTCCCACGCGATCATGAATGCCCTGGAACGCGCCGGCTGGAGCACCAAAGACCTGGATTTCATCGAAATCAACGAAGCCTTCGGTTCCGTAGCGGTACAGTCGCTGAAGGATCTGGACTACCCGCTGGAGCAGTGCAACATCCATGGCGGCGCCATTGCCCTGGGGCACCCGATCGGGGCGTCCGGCGCACGGCTGGCGCTGCATGCGGCGCACGAACTCAAACGGCGGGGCAGCGGCAAGGCCGCGGTCTCCCTGTGCGGCGGCGGGGGGCAGGGCGAAGCGCTCCTGCTGTACCGGGGCTGAACGGTGGGGCAGGTGGACAACGCAAGCGCCGCCGTCGGGCGTCACCGCTTCCTCGCTGACGCAGCTGCCCGCGGCCTGGACGTGAAGATCGTGGAGCGGCTGGCTGCGCGGAGCCTCGAGGAGGCCGCCGGGATCCTGGGCATCACGCCGGCTGACATCGTGAAGTCGCTGGTGGTCAAACACAAGGACGGGACGTTCCTGTTCGCACTGATTCCGGGCGACCGGCAGATCTCCTGGCCCAAACTGCGGACCCTGGTGGGCGTGAACAAGCTGTCGCTGCCGCCGGCCGACGTCGCACTGGACGCCACGGGGTATGAACGCGGCACCATCACGCCGCTGGGCAGCACCACCGCTTGGCCTGTTTATGCCGACGCCGCCATCGCCGGGCGCCGGATCTCCATGGGCGCCGGTGAACACGGCTACAGCGCTTTTGTGGATGCCGACGCCCTCACCACCGCCCTGGGCGCCGTCGTCGCCGACATCTCCGAACCGAACTAGGCACCCCGGCCCCAACCAACGCGGGGTCACTTACGGCCCGTCAGGGACCGCGTTATGGGCCGTAAGTGACCCCGCGTTGGGTTAAATGCAGGAAAACCCCGCCCACCGGAGTGGACGGGGTTTTCCGAAAGCCGCGTAAGTTACTTGAGGGTAACGGTTGCGCCGGCAGCCTCGAGCTGCTCCTTTGCCTTTTCGGCAGCTTCCTTGGTGGCGCCTTCGAGAACAGCCTTGGGAGCGCTGTCAACAACGTCCTTGGCTTCCTTCAGACCCAGGGAAGTGATTGCACGGACTTCCTTGATCACTGCGATCTTCTTTTCGCCAGCAGATTCGAGGATAACGTCGAATTCGGTCTGCTCTTCAGCTTCTTCAGCGGCGCCGCCACCGGCGGGGCCGGCAACAGCAACTGCAGCTGCAGTCACTTCGAAGGTCTCTTCGAAGAGCTTGACGAACTCGGAGAGCTCGATGATGGTCAGTTCCTTGAAAGCTTCAATGAGCTCTTCGTTGGTGAGCTTCGCCATGGTGTGGCGTCCTTCCTATAGGTGGTGCGTGGCGGCCTGGGCCATTGCCTTTGCACCGGAGTCTGGTGGGTAAAGAGAAACTAGTTCTCTTCGGCAGCGGGTGCTTCGGCGGGTGCCTCGGCACCAGCTTCTGCAACTGCTTCGGGGGCTTCTTCAGCTGCGGGTGCTTCTTCAGCGGCGGGAGCCTCGGCAGCTGCCGGTGCACCGTTCTCTTCTTCAAGCTTCAGGCGCAGTGCGTCAATGATGCGTGCAGCGGCGGCAGCAGGTGCCTTGAGGATGCCTGCAACCTTGGCGAGCTGCAGCTCGCGGGACTCGAGTGCTGCCAGGGCAGCAACTTCGCTGGCGTTCAGTGCCTTGCCCTCGAAGTAACCGGTCTTGAT
>DASSIA010000014.1:0-4452 GCA_035692345.1 Arthrobacter sp.
CTGCAACCCGGACGGTCATGGGGATTCCTTTCAGCATGGCCTTCAGGGGATTCCCCGCTCGCAATGCGCCAGTGTGGCGCGAAGCCATGGAGCCGTTGGCGCTAGTATCTTGACTAGAGTCCACTGTAATACAGCCCTGTATGGCACTGCGTGCAAGAAAAACGGCGCTGCCTGCTGCGCGCCCGGCGACGGAGAAGTTTCATTTATCGAAAGTCAGATTCCCGGCAAGTGAGCCCATCGATCGAGGACCACCTGTTCGGGCTGCTGTCCATGACTGTGCCCGCCTGCGCGGTTGCGCCGCACACCGACGGAACGGCCGCCATCGCATGATTATGTACCTGCTTATGGGACTGACGGCTGCCGTCGTGTCCTACTCGGCCACCTGGGGTGCCCGGGTCATCGGCAACCGGCTCGAACTCCATGCGCCCATCCGCAGCCGGGACATGCATTCGACGCCGGTATCCCGGCTCGGCGGCGTGGCCATCTTCCTGGGCGTCCTGGTAGCCCTTATCGTGGCGAGCCAGTCCTTCTTCGTCAAGGACATCTACCGGAACAACTTCTCGCCGTGGGGCGTCCTTGCCGGCGCGGCGCTGATCGTGCTGGTGGGAATCGCGGATGACCTCCTGGACATCCGCTGGTGGGTCAAGCTCATCGGGCAAAGCGGGGCAGCCCTTGTGGTGGCCATCTGGGGCGTCCGGATGACGATTGTCCCGTGGGTCCCGGAACCGATCTTTGTCCACAGCGAGCACGTGAGCATTGTGCTGACCGCCGGGCTGATTGTCACCACCATGAACGCCTTCAATTTCATTGACGGCCTGGACGGTCTCGCGGCCGGTGTCGCCATCATCGGCGGCAGCGCGTTTTTCTTCACCGCCTACTGGGTGCACCGGAACGCCGTCCTCCTGGACTATTCGGACCTGGCCACGCTCCTCACCGCCGTGGTGGTGGGCAGTTGCATCGGTTTCCTGCCGCACAACTGGTTCCCCTCGAAGATCTTCATGGGCGATTCCGGGGCCATGCTGCTCGGGTTGCTGATGGCCGCAGCCGGCATCGTCTCCACCGGCCAGATCACCTCGGGGCTGTACGACCGCGCCAACGGCATCTCCACCGTCATTCCGATCCTCCTGCCGTTCGCCGTGCTCTTCCTCCCACTGCTTGACCTCGGCCTGGCTGTGGTGCGCAGGACCGCCCGCGGCCGTTCGCCCTGGTCTGCTGACCGCGGCCACCTCCACCACAAACTGCTCGATATCGGCTACTCGCACCGGACAGCCGTGATCCTCATGTACCTGTGGACCACCGTCCTTTCGTTCGGAGGACTGGCCTTCGCGGTCTTCCCGTGGCATGTTGTGCTGGCCGTGGATATCTTCGCCACCCTGGTGATGGGACTCGTCACGGCTTGGCCTTACCTGCGCCGTCACAGCGACCAGTCGCCCGCGTAACGGGCGTTCGGATTTATTTCTATCTCGTGTAGAATTTAGGGGCAGCCGAAGCTGCGCTCCACCCAGCCCCAGGGCGCCGACGATTGGGATCCCATGACCTCCAACGCCGAACCCGGACGTGCGTCCGGCAACGGACCCGTTGGCGTCTCCGGTCCCACCAGGTCACTGTGGCTCCGCCTTCTGCTCATCAGTTCGGCTGCCGGTGCCGGTGCGCTGGCCCTGACCGGGATTGCAGCGGCCATCCTGGATGGCGCCGCAGGTATCCTGTCGAGCACCTTTGGCGGCCTGCTGGTGATGCTGTTTTTCGCCATCAGCCTGCTCGTTGGCCACTTCATGGGACGCAACAACCCCTCCGGGGCAATCGGCATGTTCGTGGCCACCTACTTCATCAAGGTGGTTGGCTTCGCCGTTGTCCTTTTTGTGATCGGTGCACCTGCCTGGCTCCACAGCCGATGGTTCGTCATCGGTGCCGTGGCCACAGTTGTCCTCTGGCAGGCGGCAGAGATCTACGGCTTCAGCAAGGCGCGGCTGCAGATCTACAACGACCCCGAGCCTGAGGAGCCGAGCGATGCGTGACCGTAAGCGGGCATCTTCCGACGCCTCTTCGACACCCGAAAAACCTGGTTCCGCACCGGGAGTCTCCGCAGAAAACACAGACGGCGGATATAACGCCGGGATGGCCGTCTTCAGCTACATTATTGGCGGAATCATCGTCTGGAGTTTGATAGGGTGGGGTCTGGATAATCTGTGGGGAACCCGCTGGTTCGTGCTCGCAGGCGCTCTGCTCGGAGCTCTCGGAGGATTTTATCTTTCCCACATGCATGGCCTTACCAGTTCCAGAAACACGGCCGGTAAGAGCGGCGCAGACAGCGGCCCGTCCGCGGACGGAAACACAAATGCCAAATAATTGCACAGGGGGAAATGCGGAGCTCAACTCCGCGGATCCCCGACCAACGCCCAATGATGGACACTGCAGAGAGGAATCGCGTTGATCGCGCTTGCGCTCCCGGCCCAAGATTCAGGAGAGTTCAATCCTCCTGGAATTGAACAAATGCACCTGCCGGCAATCTTGCCGTGGGGGGCGGCGGACGGATTCTCCAAGCAGATGCTGCTGGTAATCCTGTCGGTCGTTATTATCGCCACATTCTTTCTGCTAGCTGCACGGAAGCAGCAGCTTGTCCCCGGCAAGCTCCAGTTCGCTGGTGAAATGGCTTATGGCTTTGTCCGAAACAGCATTGCCAAAGACATTATCGGCGGCAAAGACTTCATCAAGTATGTCCCGCTGTTGTTCAGCCTCTTTTTCTTCATTCTGGTGAACAACATCTACGGCGCCATCCCGGTGATCCAGCTCCCGAGCTTCTCGCATGTCGGCGGCGCCTATGTGCTCGCCGCGATTGTGTATGTCACCTGGATCGGCATCGGCATCAAGAAGAACGGCCTGAAGTACTTCAAGCTGGCCACGGTCCCTTCCGGTGTTCCGTTCTACATCCTCCCGATCGTGATCCCCATCGAGATCATCTCGAACTTCCTGGTCCGGCCTGTTACTCACAGCCTCCGTCTTTTTGCCACCATGCTGGCAGGACACCTGATCGTGATGATTGCCGGCTCCGGCATCGAGTTCCTGGTCATGCAGGAGAATGTCCTGCTCAAGGGAGCCTCAGTGCTGGTTCTCGGCGGTTCGGTCGCCATGTACATGCTTGAGGCCCTGATTATGGCCCTGCAGGCTTATGTCTTTACCCTGCTCACCGCCATCTACATTGAAGGCGCGCTGCACGCGGACAGCCACTAAGGCACCCACAAACTTCCCCTCACGGGGATGAAGCAACCCAAACAACCTGCCACACAGATGGCATCTTGAAAGGAAGAAAAATGGAAGGCTCCATCAACGGCTCCCTCAACCTCATCGGCTACGGCCTCTCCGCTATCGGCGGTGGTATCGGTGTGGGTCTCGTGTTCGCGGCTTACATCAATGGTGTGGCACGTCAGCCGGAAGCCCAGCGCGTCCTGCAGCCGATCGCATTCCTCGGCCTTGCGCTGACTGAAGCCCTCGCCATCCTCGGCCTGGTCTTCGCTTTCGTTCTCAAGTAAACCTTCAGAACCTAGCGAACATCCAGAACCGAGTAGAAAAGGACGGGTGAATTATGAACCAGGTGATCATCTCAGCCGCCACTGCGGGCGAGACTAACCCACTGGTGCCCAACGTCTGGGAAATGGGCGTTGTCCTCGTCGGCTTTGCTGTCCTCATGTTCATCGTGGTCAAGTTCGTTGTCCCGATGTTCGAAAAGACGTTTGCAGAGCGCGCAGAGGCAATCGAAGGCGGCATTGCCAAGGCTGAAAAGGCCCAGGCAGAAGCATCAGCCGCACTCGAGGAGTACAAGCAGCAGCTCACGGACGCCCGCGCAGAGGCCAACCGCATCCGCGAGGAAGCCCGTGCAGAAGGCGCCCAGATTCTTGCTGATCTGAAGGAAAAGGCCGCTGCCGAGTCTGCCCGTATCACTGCCCAGGCACACGTGCAGATCGAATCGGAGCGCCAGGCCGCAGTTGTGTCCCTGCGCTCCGAGGTAGGCACGCTGGCAACTACGCTGGCAGGCCGCATCGTTGGCGAAGCCCTGGACGATGACGAGCGTTCGGCCCGTGTGGTTGACCGCTTCCTGGCAGATCTGGAGAACCAGAACGCAGGTGCAGCTAAGTAATGTCAGGTGTATCGAGCGAATCGCTGACCACGGCGTTGACCAAGTTGGAAGCCAAGCTTCCGCTGGCCACGTTGGAGTTGGCAAAGGAACTCTTCGGCATCCTGGGAACGGTGGACAGCTCTGCTGGCCTGCGCCGCGCCCTGACTGATCCGTCCCGCACCGGCGACGATAAGTCGGCACTGGTCAAGCAGCTTGTTGGCGGAAAAGTCTCCGCTGAGGCTGCGGACATCGCGGGCGGACTGGCCAGTTCACGCTGGGCATCAGCCCGAGATATCGGCGATGCACTCGAGACGCTTGCCGCAACGGTGGTTATTGCCGTT
>DASSIA010000015.1:0-5428 GCA_035692345.1 Arthrobacter sp.
TTCCACCCCGATCCACGCCACAGTCCAGACCCAGGAACTCGTGGAAGCCGTGCGTCGTGTATCGCTGGTGGCCGAGCGCAACACCCCGGTCCGGCTGGCTTTCACCGAAGGACTGCTGCACCTGGACGCCGGCACCGGCGAGGACGCACAGGCCTCCGAGGAACTCGAAGCCCAGCTGTCCGGAGAAGACATCACTGTCGCCTTCAACCCGCATTACCTGGTGGAGGGGCTCAGCGTCATCGAAACGAAGTACGTCAGGTTCTCCTTCACCACAGCGCCGAAGCCAGCCATGATCACGGCCCAGGCAGACGCCGAGGGTGAAGACCAGGATGACTACCGTTACCTGGTCATGCCCGTCCGCCTCCCCAACTAATCCCCACCGCCACCCTCGCCTCGCAAGCTCGGCCAGGGAACCCTGGCGGCGTGGGCCCGGACAGTTGGTGTTGTTCTGGGCCCCAAAACAACAGCCAACCCCGCGCAGAAAAGAGTCTCACCCGTGCACATCGGACTGATCGGCCTCGGCAAAATGGGTTTCAACATGCGCGAACGCCTGCGCAAGGGCGGTATCGAGGTCACGGGTCTTGACCGAAACCCCGACGTCACCGATGTTGCTTCCGTCGACGAGCTCATCGCGGCCGTTCCGGCTCCGCGGCTGATCTGGGTCATGGTCCCGTCCGGCGACATCACCGATGCCGTCATCACCGAACTGGGGAACAAGCTCGACGCCGGCGACCTGGTGATCGACGGCGGCAACTCACGCTTCACCGAGGACCAGAAACACGGTGCCGCGCTGGCTGCAAAGGGCATCAGTTTCGCCGACTGCGGTGTTTCCGGCGGTGTGTGGGGCCTCCAGAACGGCTACGGTCTGATGGCCGGCGGCGACGCCGCCGATATTGAGCGGGCACTGCCGGTTTTTGACGTCCTGCGGCCCGAAGGCGAACGCGCAGACAGCTTCGTCCACGTGGGTGGAATCGGAGCGGGCCACTACGCAAAAATGGTCCACAACGGTATCGAGTACGGCCTGATGCAGGCCTATGCGGAAGGCTATGAACTGCTGGCCGCCAAGGACATCATTGATGACCTCCCCGGAACATTCCGGGCCTGGCAAAAGGGGACCGTTGTCCGGTCCTGGCTGCTGGACCTCATGGTCAAGGCACTGGATGAGGACCCTGGACTGGCATCCATCGATGACTACGTGGAGGACTCGGGCGAGGGACGCTGGACTGTTGAAGAGGCCATTGCCAACGCTGTTCCGGCCCCGGCCATCACGGCTGCGCTCTTTGCACGCTTTTCCTCACGTGAGGACAGCTCCCCGGCCATGAAGATGGTTTCGGCACTGCGTAACCAGTTCGGCGGGCATGCCACCCGTCCCGCCAAGTAGGATCCACCCCGGAATCCTCGGGGTTCCGAGAATTATGAAGACCGCGTGTACCTAGAACACCTCTCGCTGACTGATTTCCGCAGCTACGCCCAGGTTGACCTTGCCCTCGAGCCCGGCGTCACGGTTCTGGTGGGGGCGAACGGGATAGGCAAGACCAACCTGATGGAGGCCATCGGCTACCTGGCCACACTCAGCTCGCACCGGGTCAGTTCCGACGCTCCGCTCTTGCGGTTCGGTACCGACCGCGCACTGGTTCGGGCCCGCCTGGTCCGCGGCGGGCAGACCACGGTGCTCGAACTTGAAATCAACGCCAGCCGTGCCAACCGCGGACGGATCAACCGCAGCAACCCCGTCCGGGCCCGGGATCTCCTGGGAATCTGCCAGACCGTGCTGTTCGCGCCCGAGGATCTGGCCTTGGTCAAGGGAGACCCCTCAAACCGCCGCCGCTTCCTTGACGAACTCCTGGTCAGCCTTATTCCCCGGCACTCCGCGACGCGAACGGACTACGACCGCGTTCTTAAGCAACGCAATGCCCTGCTCAAATCCGCACGGGCCGGAAAGTTCACTGCGGGGCATGAGGCCACTCTCGATGTCTGGGACCAGCACATGGCCCGGGCGGGTGCGGAGCTGCTGCACGCGCGGCTGGAACTGGTTGAACTGCTGCGCCCGCACCTGGCCAAGGCGTATGCCCAGCTCACGGACGGCTCCAAGGAAGCGAGTGCCGTTTACCGGTCCACACTGCAAAGCCTGATGGACGACGACGGCGGCACCTCACCGGGTGGCGGCGGCGGTTCGACGGTGGCCGGTTCCGCCGCTGCCGAGGATCTGCGGTATCTCACCGTTGAGGAACTCACCGGACGCTATGTGCAGGCCTTCGCGGCGTCGCGCCGCAAGGAGCTTGAGCGTGGAATTTCGTTGGTGGGTCCGCACCGGGATGAGCTGGAACTGATCCTCGGCGAGGCACCTGCCAAAGGCTATGCCTCGCACGGGGAAACCTGGTCGATGTGCCTTTCGCTCCGGCTGGCCTCCTATTACGTCATGCTCGATGACGCCAGGACCGGCGGGTCCGCCCCGATCCTTATCCTCGATGACGTGTTCGCCGAACTGGATGTCCAGCGCAGGCGTAAACTGGCGGCAATAGTCTCCGGCGCGGAACAGGTCCTGGTGACCGCCGCCGTCGACGCCGATATCCCGGCGGAACTGTCCGGCCGGCGGGTGAAGGTCATTCCGGGAGGAATCGATGAATAAGGATGAAGGGGCCGGGCTGCAGCCCGGCCGCGATCCTGACGCCATCGATGCGCCGCAGGCGGCGCTGAACCGCATGCGTGAGGCAGCGGCAGCGCGCGGCGAGATCCGCCGGAAGGCACCCCCCAAGGCCGGTGCCGCCAAGACCAAGCGCGGGATCAGTAATACCCGGGGCTTCAGCCAGTTCCACTCGACCGGCCGTGATCCCTTGGGACTCGGCAAAGTCGTGGGACGCCTCGTGGCTGAACGTGGCTGGAGCTCGCCGGTGGCGGTGGGTTCAGTCATGGCTGAGTGGGCCACACTGGTTGGCCCGGAAATTTCAGCGCACTGCACCCCGGAGAGCTTCACGGACACAACCCTGCACGTGCGCTGCGATTCGACGGCCTGGGCCACGCAGCTGCGGCTGCTGAGCATCAGCCTGCTGGAGAAATTCCGCACCGAACTGGGCGACGGCGTGGTCACCAGCATCCAGGTGCTCGGACCGTCGGCACCCAGCTGGCGCAAGGGCGGACGTACCGTCAACGGACGCGGGCCGCGCGATACGTACGGTTAGCCGCCGCCGTCGGCCCTTGAATATTCGTCCGGCGGCGTGTAGGGCGGTCTAACGCCCTTGGGGCGTATAGGCACCCGGAGACGGGACCGCGAGGGCGCCCAAGGCGCGGCCAATGGCCTCACACGGGCATAACCGGGTCCCGCGACGCCCCCGGAATGCGGGTTTGCAGCCCGTTTCACGATAGAATCACAACAGATAACTGGGCGCCGGTGAAACGTTGACTGAGTCCGTTTTCCGCTCGCTCCCCGCAGGCGGACTTCGGTCCTGCAGGATCACGTACTCATCAGCGCCATCAGCTTGTGCCTGTTGGCGGCTGCCTTCCCCTGGGAAGGCAGCCGTCGGCCATCATCGAAAAAGAGGAGTCGACAGCACCTGTGGCTAACGACAATACAGATACCCAGGCAGTGGAACGCGCAGCGGAGGATGTACCTACCCCCGGCACTCCGGCGGAGGCCGAGACACCGCGGGAATACGGCGCAAGCGACATCACTGTCCTCGAGGGCCTCGAGGCCGTCCGGAAACGTCCCGGCATGTACATCGGTTCCACGGGGCCGCGCGGCCTGCACCACCTGGTCTATGAAGTGGTTGACAACTCTGTTGACGAGGCGCTGGCCGGGTACTGCACGCACATCGAAATAGTCCTGCAGGCCGACGGCGGCGTAAAAGTTGTCGACGATGGCCGCGGAATCCCTGTGGACATGCATCCCACCGAGCACAAGCCCACCGTTGAAGTGGTCATGACTATCCTGCACGCCGGCGGCAAATTCGGCGGCGGCGGATACGCAGTCTCCGGCGGCCTCCACGGTGTGGGCATCTCCGTGGTTAATGCCCTCTCCAGCCGGGTGGACACCGAGGTCCGGCGCCAGGGCAACGTCTGGCGGATGTCCTTCGCCGACGGCGGCAAGCCGCAGGGCGGCCTGGTCAAGGGTGAAGAGAGCGACACCACCGGCACCACCCAGACGTTCTACCCGGACGCGGGTATCTTCGAATCCACTGAATTTGATTTCGAGACGCTCCGCGCCCGCTTCCAGCAGATGGCTTTCCTGAACAAGGGCCTGCGGATCACCCTCACGGACGAGCGCACCGCAGAGGTGCATGTGGGCAGCAGCGAGGATCTTGACCTTGATGCGGTGGCCACCGAGGGTGAAGTCACTGCCGAACACCGCACCGTGGTGTACCAGTACGACGACGGCCTCCTGGACTACGTGAAGCACCTGAACTCGGGCAAGAAGGTTGATGTGGTCCATGAGGACGTCATTTCCTTCGAAACCGAGGACAAGGAACGGCACATCGCCCTGGAAATGGCGATGCAGTGGACCAATGCGTACTCCGAGAGCGTCCACACCTACGCCAACACCATCAACACCCACGAGGGCGGCACCCACGAAGAGGGTTTCCGCGCCGCGATGACATCACTCATCAACCGCTACGCGCGGGAGAAGAGCATCATCAAGGAAAAGGACGACAACCTCACCGGTGACGACATCCGCGAAGGCCTCACAGCGGTCATCTCGGTGAAGCTCGCCGAGCCGCAGTTCGAGGGCCAGACCAAGACCAAGCTCGGCAACTCCGAGGTCAAGGGCTTTGTCCAGCGCGTTGTCACCGACGGCCTGGGCGACTGGCTCGAACGCAACCCGGGCCCTGCCCGCGACGTCATCCGCAAGGCCATTTCCGCGGCCCAGGCCCGGATGGCCGCCCGCAAGGCCCGCGACAACGCCCGCCGCAAGAGCCCGCTTGAATCCTTCGGCATGCCCGGCAAGCTCTCCGACTGCTCCTCGAAGGACCCCGCCCGCTGCGAGGTGTACATCGTGGAGGGTGACTCCGCCGGCGGTTCCGCCAAGCGCGGACGCAACCCGGAAACCCAGGCCATCCTGCCGCTGCGCGGAAAGATCCTGAACGTCGAACGCGCCCGGCTGGACAAGGCCCTGGGCAATGCCGAGGTCCAGTCCATGATTACCGCTTTCGGTACCGGCATCGGCGAGGACTTCGACCTCGGCAAGCTTCGGTACCACAAGATCGTGCTGATGGCCGATGCCGACGTTGACGGCCAGCACATCACCACGCTGCTCATGACGCTGCTGTTCCGCTACATGCGCCCGCTGATCGAAAACGGCTACGTCTACCTGGCGCAGCCGCCGCTGTACCGGATTAAGTGGTCCAACGCACCGCACGACTACGTTTTCAGTGACAAGCAGCGCGATGCCAAGCTCCTCTCCGGGCAGGCCGCCGGCCGCCGTATCCCCAAGGAC
>DASSIA010000016.1:0-3718 GCA_035692345.1 Arthrobacter sp.
CCCGTGCTCCGGCTCCAGCCATCAGTCCGCCAGGTCCACCAGAACGGGGGCGTGGTCCGAGGCGCCCTTGCCCTTGCGTTCCTCGCGGTCGATCGATGCGCCGGTAACGCGGGCGGCCAAGGCGGGCGAGCCAAGGACGAAATCGATGCGCATGCCCTCCTTCTTGGGGAAACGCAGCTGCGTGTAATCCCAGTAGGTGTACACGCCGGGGCCGGGCGTGTATTGGCGCGCCACGTCGGTGAACCCGGCTTCTTCAAAGGCATGGAAAGCCGCGCGCTCCGGCGGGCTGACATGCGTATAGCCCTGGGACAGGAAGAGATCAATGTCCCAGACGTCCTCGTCCAGGGGGGCGATGTTCCAGTCGCCCATCAGCGCAACCTGTGCGTCCGGGTTCTCGGTGACCAGGCTTTGGGCGTGGCTCTTCAGGGATTCAAGCCACTTGATCTTGTAGGGCATGTGTTCATCGTCCAGCGAGCGGCCATTGGGCACGTAGAGGCTCCAGATCCGGATGCCGCCGCACGTGGCAGCCATGGCGCGGGCCTCCTGGACGGGGTCCTTTCCGGCCTTGCCGAAGGCGGGCTGGTCCAGGAACGTGCGCTCCACGTCCTCCAGTCCTACGCGGGACGCAATGGCCACGCCGTTCCACTGGTTGACGCCGAAGTGGGCCACTTCGTAGCCCATGCGTTCGAACAGCTCCCACGGGAAGTTTTCGTCTTTGCATTTGGTCTCCTGGATGGCCAGGACATCGCAGTCGCTGCGCTGCAGCCAGGCCTCCACGCGGTCGGCGCGGGCGCGGAGGGAGTTCACATTCCAGGTAGCAATCTTCACAGTCCCTAACTTACCCAACTTGGCGGCCGAGGTGTTGCCAGAGCAGAAGGTGCCCGCAAAAACGGGGCACTATGGCGCGGGCACGCCGTTGAATGGTGCTTTGAAGGCATGGCTGCGGTCGAAGGGCCCCTGGACGGCGTTGGTTCCGTGATGTCTGGAATTTAGTAGGAAGTCCGAGTATATTCGCTTGCAGAGATGACCTGGATCACATGCGAAGGAGCATTGCATCATGGTGCGCGAACTATCCCATTACGTGGACGGCCAACCGGTGACGGGGACATCCGGCCGCTTCAGCGACGTTTTTGATCCTTGCACGGGCAAAGTCCAGTCCCGCGTACCCCTGGCCAGCGGGGAGGAGGTCCGGAACATCGTGGCCGCCGCGGAGAAAGCGCAGGTCCAATGGGGCGCCATGAATCCGCAGCGGCGCGGCCGGATCCTGCTGAAGTTCGTTGACCTCGTCAACGCGAACATGGACGAGCTCGCCACGCTGCTCTCCTCCGAACATGGCAAGACCTTCGCCGATTCCAAGGGCGATATCCAGCGCGGCATCGAAGTGGTTGAGTTCGCGGCCGGCGCCCCGCACCTGCTCAAGGGCGAATTTTCCGACGACGCCGGTGCGGGCATCGACGTCCACTCACTTCGCCAGCCACTCGGGGTGGTCGCGGGCATCACCCCGTTCAACTTCCCGGCCATGATCCCTTTGTGGAAGTCCGGCCCTGCCCTCGCCGCCGGGAACGCGTTCATCCTCAAGCCATCCGAGCGCGATCCCTCGGTGCCGCTGCGCCTGGCCGAGCTGTACTCCGAAGCAGGAGTCCCGGACGGCGTGTTCAACGTGGTCAACGGGGACAAGGAAGCCGTGGACGCGCTGCTGGAGGACCCGCGCGTCAAGGCCATCGGTTTTGTGGGCTCAACACCCATCGCGCAGTACATTTACGCCACCGCCGCCGCCCACGGGAAACGCGCCCAATGCTTCGGCGGGGCGAAAAACCACATGGTGATCATGCCGGACGCTGACCTGGATATGGCCGCCGACGCCCTGATCGGGGCCGGGTTCGGCTCCGCCGGGGAACGCTGCATGGCCATCTCTGTGGCCGTACCCGTCGGGGAGGAGACCGCTGACGCGCTGGTGGGCAAGCTCCAGGACCGCATCAAACACCTCAAAGTTGGCCACAGCCTGGACAAAGACTCAGACTTCGGGCCCGTGGTGGCGGCGAGTGCCAAGGAACGGATCGAGGGCTACATCCAATCCGGCGTGGACCAGGGTGCCACCCTGCTGGCCGATGGGCGTGGCCTCACGGTGGAAGGCTACGACGACGGCTTCTGGGTAGGGCCAACGCTCTTCGACCACGTCACCAAGGACATGAAGATCTACCGGGAGGAAATCTTCGGACCTGTGCTCAGCGTGCTCCGTGCCGCCGATTACGACGAAGCGCTCCGGCTGTGCTCCGAGAATGAATTCGGCAACGGCGTGGCCATCTTCACCCGCGACGGCGACGCCGCCCGCGACTTCGCGAGCCGGGTGGAGGTGGGCATGGTGGGCATCAACGTCCCAATTCCAGTCCCCATCGCGTATTACACGTTCGGCGGCTGGAAGGCATCCGGCTTCGGCGACCTGAACCAGCACGGCGCCGACGCGTTCCGCTTCTACACCAAGACCAAGACAGTCACCACGCGCTGGCCCTCCGGGATCCGCCAGGGCGCCAGCTTCGTGATGCCGGCAGGCAGTTGATGGTGGAGTCGCCAGGGAACGAGGTTCTGTTCGGGAAGCGCGGCCACCTCGGCATCATCACGCTCAACCGGCCCAAGGCCGTCAACGCCCTGAACGCCGGCATGGTGGCCGCCATGCTGGAGCAGCTCACCGCTTGGGCGGACGACGACGGCGTGGCCACCGTCCTGGTGCACGGCGCCGGGGAACGGGGCCTCTGCGCCGGGGGCGACATCGTGGCCATCTACCGGGACATGCTCGGCGGAGGGACAGATACGGCTGACTTCTGGCAGGCCGAATACCAGCTGAATTCCCTCATTGCCCGCTACCCCAAGCCCTATGTCGCCTTGATGGACGGCCTGGTGCTGGGCGGCGGCGTGGGAATTTCCGCACACGGCTCAGTACGCGTTGTCACCGAACGGACGCGGACCGGAATGCCCGAGACCACCATCGGGTTTGTACCCGATGTCGGCGGGACCTGGCTCCTGGCAAGGTCCCCGGGGGAGGCGGGCACGCATGCGGCATTGACGGGGGCACACCTGACCGGGGCGGATGCGCTGTTCCTGGGCCTCGCGGACCACTTCGTCCCGTCGGGGAGCCTGCCGGAGCTGGCGGCCGCGCTCGAACACGAAAGTGCGGAAGCCGCCGTCGTCCGCTTTGCCCAGGACCCGCCGTCCTCCGGGCTTGAGGCGCAGCGCGGCTGGATTGACGCCGCCTATGCCGGTGCAGACGTGGAGGACATTGTCCGGCGGCTGCGGACTGTGGGCGGGGAAGCAGCCGCGGCCGCCACCACCATCGAAGCGAAGTCGCCCACCGCGGTGAAGGTGACCCTGGAGTCCATCCGCAGGGCCAAAGTACTGACGCTGGACGAAGCGCTGGCGCAGGAATACCGGGTGGGACTGCGGTTCCTGGCCGCGCCGGATTTCCGCGAAGGGATCCGGGCGCAAGTGGTGGACAAGGACCGCAACCCGCACTGGAAACCGGCCACCCTGCACGAGGTGAACGCAGCGGACGTGGAACGGTTCTTCGCGCCGCTGGGGGACCGGGAGCTCAACCTGAACACAGCGCTCAACCTGCACACAGCCCTCAACCTCAACACAATGGAGCCGGACAATGCCTGAACAAATCACCGTCGCTTTCCTGGGCCTGGGCCACATGGGCGGGCCGATGGCAGTGAACCTGGTC
>DASSIA010000017.1:0-12294 GCA_035692345.1 Arthrobacter sp.
AAGACCTTCCCGCCGCGCTTCGTCATCGCCAAGGGCGGCATTACGTCCTCGGACGTAGCTGCGCACGGCCTGGAGATCCGCCACGCGATTGTCCGCGGCCCCATGCTGCCGGGCATCGTCTCGCTCTGGGAGCCGGTGGACGGCCCCGCCAAGGGCATCCCGTACATCGTGTTCGCCGGCAACGTGGGCGACGACCAGTCGCTGGCCGCCGTCACCCGCAAGCTCAGCGCCACTTTCTAATCCCAATCCCGGTGGTTGAGCCGGGCCCACGCGTGCAGGGTGCCCTGGCCGAGCTTGCGAGGCTAGGGGGCACGTGGGGAGCGAAACCCCGTCACTGGATATCGACGGGCTCAATCACCGGCGTCACCGAACCACAGAATTCAACGGAGAACACCATGACCAGCAACTACACCGTCACTGTCCTGGGCCTCGGCGCCATGGGCCTGCCCATGGCGACGCGCCTGGCCAGCGAACTGACCGTCCACGGCTTCGACATCGCCGAGCCGCGCCTCAAGCTCGCCGAAGAAGCCGGCATCCGCACCTTCGCCTCCGCCCGGGAAGCTTCGAAGGGCGCCGACGCCCTGCTCCTGGCGGTCCGCAACGGCGAACAGCTCAACGATGTCCTCTTCGGCGAGAACGGCGTGGCCTCCGTGCTTGAGCCGGGCGCCGTCGTCATTCTGGGCAGTACGGTGGGCACTGAAGCGATCCCGGCCACGGTGGCACGCCTGGCCGGGTACGGCGTTGAACTCGTGGACGCGCCGCTGTCCGGCGGCCCGAAGCGCGCCGGCGAAGGCGACCTGCTGATCGTCGTTGGCGCTTCCCCCGAAGCCCTGGAGAAGGCCCGTCCGGCCCTCGAACTGCTCGCCTCCACCCTGAGCATCGTGGGCGACAAGCCCGGCGACGGCCAGGCGCTCAAGACCGTCAACCAGCTCCTGTGCGGCGTGCACATCGCGGCTGCCGCCGAGGCCATGGCCCTGGCCGATGCCCTCGGCCTGGACCAGGCCAAGACCCTCGCCGCCCTCGAAGCCGGCGCCGCGGGTTCGTTTATGCTCTCCAACCGCGGCCCGCGCATCCTCGAGGCCTACACCGAGGAAGGCGCCGAGGTCCTCTCCCGCCTGGACATCTTCGTCAAGGACATGGGCATCGTGGGCAAGGCCACCCGCGCCGCCGGCCTGGCGGCCCCCGTGGCCGCCGCCGCCGAGCAGCTGTACCTCCTGGGCCAGGCCCAGGGCCTCGCCGCCGCGGACGATTCCGCGGTCATCAAGGTCGTGGCGCCGACCAAGCGCACCACCGCGTAAGCACCCGCCCCACCCCCTCCCGTTACACCCCCCGAGTTTTTGTCCAGATAATGCGCCTTTTGACGCCTGAAAGTCCCTTTATCTGGACAAAAACTCCGGGGGGCGGGCCGGAGGGAAGCTAGGATCAGCACATGATCCTGGCCTCCCTTCTTTTTGCGTTCATCGCGGCAGCGCTCCACGTTTACATCTTCACCATGGAATCCTTCACCTGGACCAGGCCGGCTACCTGGAAGCGGTTCGGGCTGGCATCACAGGCCGACGCCGAGACCACCAAGCCCCTCGCCTACAACCAGGGCTTCTACAACCTGTTCCTCGCTGCCGGCGCGTTCATCGGTGTGGGCTGCGTGGCGTTTGCCCCGCAAGGCTCCTCGCAGCCGGTAGTGGGCTGGACCCTGGTCTTCAGCTGCTGCGGCTCGATGCTGCTCGCCGCTGTGGTGCTGGCACTCAGCGGGAAAAAGTACCTCCGCGCCGCCGCAGTCCAAGGCACGACGCCGTTGCTCGCCGTCGTGCTCGGGTTACTGGCGGTGAGCGCCGGCTGATGCCTCGCTTCCTTCGCCACCCTTGCTGGTGATGGCTGGCTGGCGTAGACATTAACCAACCGCCCGAATCCCGGAAGAGAAGGACGCCATGATCCAGCACGTGAAATCGGCCGATGGAACCACGCTCGCCGTCGAATCGTTCGGGGCAGGGGAGCCGCTGATTGTCCTGGGCGGTGCACTGAGTACGCGGGCGGCCATACTGCCATATGTCCCGTTCCTTGACGGCGCCTTTACCGTGTACGGGGTGGACCGACGCGGCCGCGGCGACAGCGGGGACACAGCGCCCTACGCCGTCGAACGCGAGATCGAAGACGTGGCCGCGATAGTGCAGGCGGCCGGCGGATCCGCCAAAGTCTACGGGCACTCCTCAGGTGCCATTCTGGCGCTGGAGGCTGCAGCGGCGGGAGTTCCGGTGAGTGGGCTCCTGGTGTACGAACCTCCCTTCTGCACCCCTCAGGAACCCGGGGAAAGCTGGGACCAGTTCGCGGCCAGGGTCCGCCAGTTGGCTGAGACCGGGAACAGCGATGCTGCCGTGGAGGCGTTTATGCGCCACACCGGGATGCCCTTTGACCCGGCCGTGAAGGAGTCGCCGTGGTGGCCGGGCCTGACGGATCTCGCGCACACACTTTTCTATGACCTGAGCATTGTTGGCAGCGCCGATATCCCCGTGGAGCGCCTCGCCAAGATACAGATCCCGGTGTTGGCCGTGTATGGCGGAAACAGCGATTCCTGGGCACAACGCTCCGCCGAGGGAGTCGCTTCAGCAGTGCAAAACGGCCGCACCGAAGTGGTGCCCGGCTACGATCACCGCGTGGCACCGGAAGCGCTGGCTCCGGTGCTGCTGGGCTTCTTCGGCAAGCCCGGGGGCTAACCCGCGGGATTACCAGCGCCCCGAGTTTTTGTCCAGATAACGTGACTTTGACGCCCAAAAACGGCCGTTATCTGGACAAAAACTCTGGGGGCGCGGACGGGGCGGAGGCGGATAATGGGGGTAGTGGCAGCGGTCAGCGTTTCAAGGAGCCTAAGTGCCGGATTCAGGGGAGACAGCCAGAGATCGTGACCTGGCGATCGACCTTGTCCGGTTTATCTGCCTCGCCCTCGTGGTGGTGGCCCATTGCATGATGGTCAGCCCCGTCCTGCATGCGGACGGCACCGTAACCACTGAAAACACCCTGGGCGACCAGCACTGGTTCGTGCCGGTCATCTGGATCTTTATGGTGATGCCGCTGTTCTTCGTGACCGGTGGCACCACGGGCTTTCAGTCCTGGCAACGGCTGAGAGCCCGCGGCGGCACCGGCTTCGAGTTTGCCCAGGCCCGTTTGCTGCGGCTGATCCGCCCTGCGGCGGCACTCCTGGCGGTGATGTTCCTGGGGCTGTGGGCGGCCCTTTTGTTCGGCGTGGACGGGCAGGTGGTCCAGTTGATGGCCACTGGGGCGGGCATGCCGCTGTGGTTCCTCGCCGCCTATCTGGCAGCCCAGCTGAACATCCCGCTCCTTGCCCGCTTCCATGAGCGCGCGCCGTGGCTCACCCTTGCCGTCCTGGTAGCGCTGGTGATTGCTGTCGATTGCTTCCGCGGAGCCCTGCCCATGCTCGCCTACGTGAACCTCGTCTTCCTGTGGTGCGCCGTGCAGCAGCTCGGTTTCCTCATGGCGGACGGCCACCTCGCCGGGCTCTCGCGCTCCGGCCTGGCGGGTCTCATTCTGGCGGCCAACCTGCTGCTGGGCCTACTCACCGGTTTGGGCCTCTACTCCGGAGACATGCTGGTCAACCTCAACCCGCCCAACCTTTGCCTGCTGCTGCTGGGGGTGTCCCAGGCCGCCGTGCTGCAGATCTTCCGGCCTGGCCTCAGCTGGATTTCCGGCGTGCGGTGGGTCCGGGCCGTAGTGACGGTGGCCGGCCGGCGTTCCATGACCGTGTACTTGTGGCACCTGCCTTTGCTGGTGGCGATGTCCGGGTTCCTGCTCCTGACGGACTTCCCCAAACCCGCGGCGGGCACCTCTGAATGGTGGTGGGCGCGGCCGCTGGTTCTGCTGGGTGTCATCGCCCTCCTGCTCCCGGTGATGGGTGCCTTCGGGCGCCTTGAGGAGCGTCCGACGGCGTCTGTCCACACCCGCGGCCGGCCCGCCGCGGCGGTGTTGACGGCCGTCGTCGTCGTCTTCATCCCGGTGGCGGACGCCGCCGTCAACGGCCTGACGCTCGGCCTGCTGGGAGGCGGCGCAGCATGCTTCGCGCTGGCCGTGCTGCTCCTCGGAAGAATGCCGGAGCGCCTGCCCGTCGATGTTCGTGCCGAGCCTGGCCAGGCTGGCGGCCATGGCAGGAGCCATCCCGGGAGCGAGGCTGGCGGGCCATTGCCAGCGGGACCAAGTAGTGCCAATGTCGAACCATGACTGAGAACACGGTTTCCACAGAGGACGAGTTCAGCCCCGACGTTTCGTTGGTCCGGGACGATGTGCATCACCGCTACGAATTGCGGGTGGGCGGGAAGGTCGCCGTCCAGTCCTTTTTCCGGGACCTCCCCGGACACGTGGATTTCCTCCACACCGACACGGCCGAGGACTTCAAAGGCCAGGGCCTGGGCAAGGTACTGGCCCACTTCGCGCTCGACGACGTGGTGGCGTCGGGTAAGCGCATCATCCCGCATTGCCCCTTCATCACCGGTTACCTCCGCAAACACGAGGGCTACGAACAGCACATCGACTGGCCGGACAGCTAGTGGTGTGCTCACCAACCGGCTACTGAGCCGGCTTAGCCCAGCTCATCCACCTTGCGCTGAAGCACGGCGCGTTCGGCGGCGTTCCCGCACAGCGCAGTCGCCTCCAGGAGTGCGGCACGCGCGTCGTCGGGCCGGCCGAGCCGGGTGAGCAGCTCGCCGCGGACCGCTGGCAGCAGGTGGGAACCTGCCAGTTCGCCGCGAGCGGCGATCGCCTCCACCACTTCCAGTCCGTGCGCCGGACCGGAGGCCATCGCGACGGCGACCGCCCGGTTGAGCTCGATGATCGGGGACGGGGTGAGCCGCCCGAGGGCCTCGTAGAGAATGACGATCCGCTGCCAGTCCGTCTCGGCCACCGAGTGCGCCACCGCGTGGCATTCGGCGATGGACGCCTGGAGGCCGTAGGCACCCAGACCGCGTCCGGTTCCCGTTGCCCGGGCCAGCGCCGCCCGTCCGCGCCGGATCGCGGACTGGTCCCACCGCCGTCGGTCCTGGTCTTCCAAAAGCACCGGTCGGCCCGAGGTGTCCAGCCGGGCCGGGAACCGGGCGGCGGTGAGCTCCATCAGGGCGATCAGGCCGAACACTTCGGGTTCGGGCGCGATCCGCACCAGCACCCGTGCCAGGCGTCGGGCTTCGCCGGCCAGGTCCGTGCGGATCCATTCCGCGCCGCCCGAGGCGAACGAACCCTCCGTGAAGATCAGGTAGATGACCTGCAATACCGAGCCGAGCCGTTCGGCCCGCTCGTGCGGTTCGGGGACGGCGAACGGCACCTGCGCGGCCGCAAGCGTTTTCTTGGCGCGGGTGATGCGCGCCTGGACGGTCGCAATGGGCATCAGGAAGGCCTTGGCGATCTCGTCCGTGCCCAGGCCGCCCACCACCCGCAGCGTCAACGCGATCCGGGCTTCCTTGGCGAGCACCGGATGGCAGGAGATGAACATCAGGGCGAGGACGTCGTCGTCGATCGCGGCGGGGTCGAACAGCGCGTCCGCTCCGGGCTCCTCGTCCGAGAGGTCACGGGCCAGCAGCGCGTACTTTTCGTCCTGCGCTGCCCGCCGCCGGAAGGTATCAATCGCCCGACGGCGGCCGGTGGTCAGCAGCCAGCCGGCGGGTTGGGCGGGGACCCCGTTGAGGGACCAGGACACGAGTGCCTCGGCGAGGGCTTCCTGGGCGAGGTCCTCGGCCAGCGGGAAGTCGCCTGTGTAGCGGGCCAGGGCGCCGACGATGCGGGCGGATTCCATCCGCCACACTGCCTCGACGGCGCCCCGAGCCTCAACTGCACTCATTATCGGATCCGGGCAGGCTGCTTAGAGCTGCCCGGTCTGCTCGCGCCAGGCACGTTCCTTCTGGATCCATTCGTTGTCCTGCGGGAACTCGTCGATGCTGGGCACACGGCGGATCTCGGTCTTGGTGCCCGCCGTCATGGGCGCGCGCTTGGCCCACTCCACGGCTTCCTGGATCGACGCCACGTCCAGGATGTAGTAGCCGCCGAACAGTTCCTTGGTTTCGCCGTAGGGGCCGTCGGTGACCACGGGTGTTTCGCCGGTGAAGTCCACCACCACGCCCTCCTTCGGGTCGTCGAGGCCCTCGGCCGCCAGCAGGACGCCGGCGCGGATGAGCTCGTCGTTGAACTTGCCCATGGCTTCGAGCATCTCGTTGAAATCGATGTTCGTGAACTTCGCGAGGGACTCGTCAGTTGCCCGCATGATGAGCATGTACTTGGCCATCTCAATTTTCTCCTTGGTTGTGGAAGGTCGCTCTTCGACCTTCTCACCCATAGGTCGAACGGCGCGAGGCCGGATCGACACGAGGCGAAGAATTTTTTCCGAGCCAACACGGCTAGTCTGGGCGCATGGAGACACCAACAACCGCACTCGTTACCGGCGCAACGTCAGGCCTCGGCGCCGAGTTCGCCCGCCAACTCGCGCAGGAAGGCCACAACATGGTGCTGGTGGCCCGCGACGCCGCACGGCTGCAGCAGATTGCTGAAGAACTCGAGCGTGATTACAGCATCACAACGGAGGTGCTGCCCGCAGACCTGACGGATGACGCCGGCGTGGCCGCCGTCGTCGGGCGCCTTTCGGACCCCGCCCGCCCGGTTGAAATTCTCGTGAACAACGCTGGAATCGGGCTGCTGCACTCCTTCGAACACAATCCCGTGGAGGACGAGCGGACCCACCTCCGCCTGCACGTGCAGACCCCCATGGAACTCTGCCATGCTGCACTGCCAGGGATGCTTGCGCAGCACTCGGGCCGGATCATCAACGTGGCCAGCGTTGCGGCCTTCGCCAACCGCGGCACGTACTCAGCCGCGAAGGCCTGGCAGGTCAATTTCAGCCGCTGGGCCAACCTCGCCTATGGACCGGGAGGCGTACACGTCACGGCGCTGTGCCCCGGGTTCACGCACACCGAATTCCACGACCGCATGGGCATGGACAAGTCGGTCGCCCCGCGCTGGATGTGGCTGCGGGCAGACGTTGTGGTCCGGGACGGCCTGGCAGACAACGCCCGCGGGAAGGGCGTCTCGATCCCCACTAAACGCTACAAACTGGTGGCCGCCGTCGCGCGCGTGCTGCCGGCGCGGTTTACCTCAGGGCCGCCGCGGCGCCCCAGGCAGCAACCTTCCGCCGGTTCCTGACGGCCGGGCGCGGACGGCCACCACTACGGCGATGCCGATCACTGCGCCCACGAGAGTTTCCACCGCGCGTTCGGTGACCAGCAGGCCCGGGTCCGCGGGCGCGGCAAGCTGCGTCATGAGCAGAATGACCGGGGTGAAGAAGACCATGGCCCAGCCGTAGTGCCGCGCCATGAACAGTTCGGTGGGGAACTGGAATGCGATCACCAGCAGTGCCAGCACGGCGGCCGTGTGGCCGGGGAAATACTGCAGCGGGGACAGTGGCCCCGGGAAAAGTACGACGGCGACCAGCGCCAAACCGACGAACGTCCCCACGATGCGGTGGATACCGCGGTGGACGCGGCTGGGCAGGTCGGCCCCGGCGAGCGGGACGGCGGCAGCGGCCATGGCCCAGTGCGGGTGCCCGCTGCCGCTCAGGACCCCGCAGGCGCCGGCGGCGCCGACCGCCAGGACGTAGCGGGCGGCGTGGAGCAGTGCGGCTTGCCGGAGTTCACCGTGCAGGCGCGGAACATCCCGCACGGCACCCGCCTGCCACGCCCGGACCCGCAGCCAGCCCGCGAATCCCACCAGGATCGAGAACGCGGCCGAAGCCGCGCCGATCAGCACGGCCGTCAGGAACGGCACGCCCGTTGGGACCGAAGCGCAGGCGCCCAGCGCCAGGATGCCGAAGAACGGTCCGTTCGGCTTGAGCTGCACCTTGTCGGAGAAGAGTGACCCGACGCCGGCCAGCACGGCTTCCACCAGCACCAGCCACCAGGACTGGATGTGGTTGGCGGACAGGAAAACGCCTACCGTAATGCCGCTGACCAGGACCACCGCCGCCTGCGCCTGGTGCTTGAGGCGAAGCTGGTGGGATTCCGACCGGCCGTACATGCCGGTCAGGGCACCGAACACTGCGTACAAAATGAGCTCTGGGCGGCCGATGGCTAGGAGGACCAGGGAGGGCGCGGCCACGCTGAGGGCAACCCGTACGGCCGAGAGCCTGTCGTTGTTCGCCGGACCCAGCGCATGCAAGGTGCGGGCATGGGCCATGACTCTGCGCACTGCCAACACCACCCAACCTCGAGGACCGTCTACCGAAAATTAGCAGAAGCCCGGGATGGCCACCATTAGCCGGGTCACAGGGCGTCGTTTGGGCCGGGGCCTGCTTGGCCCGGGGCCACGCATGGCTAAGGCCCGCCCAGCGTGCTTCCCGTAAGGAAGCAGCGCGGGACGGGCCTCTGAGCGCGGGCTACAAGACGGCCCGGACAGGCCGGTTTGTTGTTTCGGCCAGCTGCCTAGACTCCGGCTGGAACCTTGACAGCCGACGCGTCGGTGATGTCCTGGCTTTCGAAGGGCAGCTGGTCCATGTCAAGCAGCGGGTTCTCATCCTGAGTGGCAACCAGTTCGCGCGCCTCGGCCTGCGTATCCACGCTGGGCATTGAGCCCGGCAGCGGACGCTGCGCCGATTCCTTGAGGAAGTAGATCGCCACTGCGCCGATGGCCGAAGTGGCCATCAGGTAGTAGGCCGGCATCATGTCATCGCCGGTCGCCGTGATCAGCGCGGCCACGATGAACGGGGTGGTCCCGCCGAAGATGGCGACGGCCAGGTTGTAGGCGATGCCCATGGCGCCGTACCTGTTGGCTGTGGGGAACTGAGCGGGCAACGCCGAAGCAAGGTTCGCAACATAGAACGTCACCGGGAAGGCGATCAGCGAGAGGCCGGCCAGCGTTGACCAGATATCGCCGATGCCGATCAGCAGGAACGCCGGGGTTGCCAGCACCACGGTGCTGATGGCTCCGATCCACAGCACGGGACGGCGGCCGATCCGGTCAGACAGTTTCCCGGTCAGGGGAATGCAAAGGCTCATGATGACTAGCACGGGGATGGTCAGGAGCGTTCCGTGGACGGGATCGTAGCCCTTGGACTCCGTGAGGTACGTCGGCATGTAAGACGTCAGGGCGTAGCCGGCGGTGTTGGCAGCGGCGACAAGGACCATGGCCACGATGAGCGAGCGCCAATAGGCCTTCACGATTCCGACCGGACTCTTGGCGGTATCAACGTCAGCTGCTGCGGCGGCCTGACCGATGGATTCCTGGGCGTCGAGAGTGGCCTGGAACTGAGGGGATTCCTCGATCTTGTTCCGGAAGTAGATGGCGATGAGGCCCAGGGGACCTGCAACCAGGAACGGAATGCGCCAGCCCCATTCCTCCATTGCTGTCTGGCCAAGGGTCAACTGCAGGGCAGAAACCAGCGCGGCACCCAGGGCAAAGCCAAGGTAGCTGCCCATGTCCAGGAAGCTGGCAAAGAATCCGCGGCGCTTATCCGGGGCGTATTCGCTCACGAAGGTGGTGGCGCCGGCGTATTCACCGCCGGTGGAGAAGCCCTGGACGAGCTTCAGGATTACCAGCAGCGCAGCCGCCCAGATGCCGATCTGCGCGTATCCGGGCAGAAGTCCGACGGCGAACGTGCTCGCCGCCATAATCATCAGTGTCGCTGCGAGCACCTTTTGCCGTCCGACCTTGTCGCCAAGCCAGCCGAACACAACGCCGCCGAGTGGGCGGGCTATGAAAGTGGCGGCGAACGTTCCCAGCAGGAACAGCGTCTGGACGGACTTGTCGACCTCCGGAAGGAAGACGGGTCCCATGGTGGTGATCAAATAGCCGAATACGCCGACGTCGAACCATTCCATGGTGTTACCCACGATGGTTCCGCCAAGCGCCTTTTTCAGCATGGGCTTGTTGACGACGTTCACGTCTGATTCTTTAAGACGGCGTCGGGTAAGTAATCTCGGTTTGCGCACACTTGGCTGTGCGCTCTTGGGTACTGCATTTTTGGGTGCTGCATTGTTGGTTCCGCTGGCGTTGTTCACGCCTGCTGAAGAGTCGGTCGTGCTTCGGTCTGTGGGCATTTGGGCAACTCCTATGGAGGTCATTTGCTTGCGACTTGTAGCTGCCCCGCTCTGGGCAGGCCTTCAATTTTACGCGGATTCCCTGGCAAGTGAGAGTTTTATACCGTAAAGTGCCCTCGTTTGGGTGCGTTTGCGGCACAGTTTGGCGATTTCTTTTGGCTGGTCTCACCGCGCCATCACTGGGATTCCGGCGATTCAGGCCCATCGTTACCGAATCTTTTTGTTCCTGACGGGTTCTTTGGCCCCTTTTGCCCCGGAATCGAGCGGAAAAGTGACGGCCGCCACGGCGCTTCAGGCCCCCTTGCCAGCCCCCTTGCCAACCGCTGGGCAGGCCGCCGCCAGCCGCCCGCCGCGGCCGCAAACCGGGGGTTCACAACCCAGGCTGAAACTGCCTATTGTTGAGCCATGGGAACACTGATTTTTGAGTAGGCGGACGCCCGCGGCCTGGTACCACCGGCCCCGTCCAAGCTGATCTCGTCAGACACACTGATCCTCCTCAGAAAGGTTCCACCACAATGACTGAACAGAACACCTCCGGCCAGCCCGAATCCGCGCCGGATGACGCCGAGGCCAAGGGCATCCGGGCCGGGCTGACCGAAGCGCAACGGGCCATGCTCGCCAGCAAATCGCGCGGCGGTGACGCGGGGATCCAGAGCGTCGGCAAGAGCCACAAGCCCACCCACGCCAGCGGCAAGCAGGGCCCGGCCGAGAAGAAGGTCCGCTGGTAATTCGAGCGATCTGACATCAGGCCAGGTCTGCAGCCCCCGACGTACAGCACCCCAAACCGACTATCGGTGAACGCTTCATTTCATTGCAGAAAGGAAGAAAAATGGCTGAAAAACATGCTGGAGCAAGGATCGAACCGGAGGTCGCGGACCATCTCGCGGCAGCCATGGACACCCCGTCCACGCCAGGACCGGCCACCATTGCGGTGACTGCGGCGCTGGCAGGCGAACAGCACTGGCCGGACGGGAACGGCAAGCACCGGCACCCCAAAGACCAGGATGCGGGCCACGGCCGCGTGGGTCATGAAGCTGCTGTCACGGCCGTACACCGCACCGGACGTCCGCAGATGCCGCACTCGTCCTAGGAACACCGCGCTGACGACGCGCACGTGCGCTGACGACACGCAAAAGACCTGGCGACACCGTATTCGGGCGTCGCCAGGTCTTTTCCGTGTCCGCGGAGAATTGGCCTGTCGCGGAGGAATGTGCGCGTCGACGGGGCAGCAGCACTAAGTCTCCGGCACTACGTCCTCAGCGTTTTTGTCCAGCCGCCAGCCCCGCCAGACCGGATGCCTCAGCTTTCCGCTGCCCGTCCACTCGCCGAACGTCACCTCACCAACCAGCCGTGGCGTCACCCAGCGGGCGTCCGAGGCGTCCTCGGCGGGAACGTCGGCGAACGGAGAGGTCTTGCGCGCCAGGCCGTCCACTTTCTGCCGGAGTTCCTCGAGTTCGCGCATGCTGAACCCGCTGCCCACCCGGCCCACATACTGCAGCTTGGCGCCGTCGGGGATCCCCACCAGAAGCGAACCTACCGAACTCTGCCGCCCGCCCTTGCCCGGCCGCCAACCGCCCACCACCACTTCCTGGGTCTGTTCCAGCTTGATCTTGATCCACGTCCGGGTCCGTTGCCCGCTGACGTAGCGGCTGTCGGTCCGCTTGGCCATCACGCCCTCGAGCCCCAGTTCCTGCGCGCTCTCCAGGAGGAGCCCGATCCTCTCGTCCAGGATGGGGGACAGCTCCACGGGACACCCCGAGGGCCGGTAGAAATCATCCAGCCGCTGGCGGCGCCTGGCATAAGGGAGCCGGCGAAGGTCATCGCCGGCGTCGGACAGGAGGTCGAAAAGCATCAGCCGGACCGGAATCGCCGCACGGGCCTTTGCGACGTCGGCGGGCCGGGTCAGTTTCATGCGTCCCTGGAGCAGCCCGAAATCGGGCCTGCCGGAAGGCCCGACGGCGATGATCTCGCCGTCGGCGACGAAAGGCTGCTCGGGCCAGCAGGACCGGTCGGTCAGCTCGGGGTAGGTTGCGGTGACGTCGTTTCCGTTGCGGCTGAGGATGCGGATCGTCCTTTCGTCGGCCACTATCAGCGCACGCACGCCGTCCCACTTGAGTTCGAACTGCCAGTCGCTGCCGTGAAGGTCGGCGGCGCTGCCGGACGTTGCCATCATCGGCGCGAAGTCTTCAGCGCGAAGTGGTGGGGACGGCTCGACCGGCGGGCC
>DASSIA010000018.1:0-7219 GCA_035692345.1 Arthrobacter sp.
CAGGAAAATGGGGGAAAACCTGCTGCGGACCACCGGCGCCACGGGCAAACATCTCCATGCTTGCCGCATCACTCGCACCCTCAATGAGGTAATAACCACAGTAGGCCGCGAACTTGTGTGAAAGCTGCAGCGAACATGGGAGTGCGCTGTGAACCGTTTTTGGCGGGTTCCCGTATTTCACCACGGGTGGTTCCACGGCTGCGCACCCGAACTGCAATGATGGATCCATGAGCAACCGAATCGCCTTCCTTGGCTGTGGGTCCATGAACGAAGCAATCCTGGCCGGCCTCCTGGCCGCCGGAACCGATCCGGCCGATGTTGTGGCCACCGTCCGGCGCGCTGAACGCGCGGCCGAGCTGGCTGAACGCCATCACGGGATCATGGCCATCGCCGGTGAGGAGGAACCGGAGAACAACAAGCTGGCCGCCAAGGGCGCCGCCGTCGTCATTCTTGGTGTTAAGCCGGTAGGCATCACCGAACTGGCCCGGGAGATCAGCGGTTCGCTCCTGCCGAAGACCATTGTGGTCAGCGTGGCCGCTGGCGTGTCCCTGGCGCAACTGGAAGCCGCCCTTCCGGCCGGGCAGCCGGTGATCCGCGCCATGCCGAACACACCGGCGAGGCTGGGCCGCGGGGTCGTCTCCGTCTCTCCCGGCACCAACTGCACGCCGGAACAGCTCCAGAGTGTCAAGGACATCCTCCGGGCTGCAGGGACCGTCGTTGAGGTGCCCGAAGAGCAGGTGGACGCGTTGTCGGCCATCAGCGGCTCAGGCCCGGCCTACGCGTTCTACCTGGCCGAGGCCATGGCGGCAGCGGGCGTTGAGCTGGGCCTGGATCCGGAGTTGTCGCTGCTCCTGGCCCGCGAGACCGTGGCCGGGGCCGGTTTTATGCTGGCCGAGCCCGGGGCCGACCCCACGGCCTTGCGCAAGGCCGTGACCAGCCCCAACGGCACCACCGAACGCGCCATCGCCACCTTCGATGACCAGGGCATCCCGGCCATCATCGCTGCCGGTGCCCGCGCGGCTGCGGACCGCTCCGCAGAGATCACCAAACAGCTCGGCTAGCCCCCGGAGTTTTTGTCCAGATAATCGGCCCAAAAGTACGTTTTCAAGGCATTATCTGGACAAAAACTCGGGAGATAGGCGCGCGTCGCGGGAGTTCTACGGGCGGGCGGCGAACCGTTCCAGCAGGTCCACGTGGCCGGACACGATCAGCATGTCGCGGGCAGAGACCTTGGTTTCGGGGCGGGCGTAGGTGAAGTCCTCGCCAGGGGATTTCACGCCCACAATGGTGACGCCGTACTTGGAACGGACCTGGGATTCATCCAGGGTGAAGCCCACTGTCTCGCGCGGTGGGTACATTTTCACAATGGCGAAGTCGTCGTCGAACTCGATGAAGTCCAGCATCCGGCCCGAGACCAGGTGCGCGGCGCGGACGCCGGCGTCGGCTTCGGGGTAGATCACGTGGTTCGCGCCGATCCGGGTGAGGATCTTGCCGTGCGAGGGCGTGATCGCCTTGACCCAAAGGTGTTCGATGCCCAGGTCCACCAGGTTCACGGTGATCAGCACGGATGATTCGATGGAGGTGCCCACGCCCACCACCGCCGAGCTGAATTCCTGCGCCCCCAACTGCCGCAGCGCGTCCATGTTGGTCGCGTCCGCTTCAACCACGTGCGTCAGCAGCGGCGCCCACTTCTGGACCAGGGTCCTGTCGCGCTCGATCGCCAGCACCTCCCGGCCCTGTTTGACGAGCTGTTCGGCAGTGGACGAGCCGAAGCGGCCCAGCCCGATCACCAGCACGGGGGCGTTATGGGCGGGCCGGTTGGGGGCGCCTGAGGAATTAGCCAATGATGGGCCTCTCTTCCGGGTAGTGGTATAGCTGGCTGCGCTGGCGGAGGGCCAGCCCAGCGGCAAGGGTGACGGTGCCGACGCGGCCGGCAAACATCAGGGCGGTGAGGACATAAACACCCGACGGCGGCAGCTCGGCACTGAGGTTTGTGCTCAGTCCCACGGTGCCGAAGGCGGAAATGGTTTCGAACAGTACCCGGTCCAGGGACGCGCCGCTGATCTGCAGGAGCAGGAATGCGGAGACGGAGACCAGGGTGGCGCCGGCCACAATCACCGAGATGGCCACCCGCATGGTGCCCTGCGGGATGGTTCGGCCGTAAACCTTGACGTCCGCGTCGCCCCGGGCCTCCGCCACGATGGCCAGGAACATCACGGCGATGGTGGTGACTTTGATGCCACCCGCGGTGGACGCGGAGCCCCCGCCGGCAAACATCAGCGCATCCGTCAGCAGCTTGGTGGTGGACTCCAGATGGTTCTGCTCCACCAGGTTGAACCCACCGGACCGGGTCATGACCGACGCAAAAAGCGAGTGCGTGATCTTGTCCCCGAAGTTCATGGGCCCGATGGTCCGGGCGTTGTCCCACTCCATCAGCGCCCACAGCACCGTGCCTGCGGCCAGCAGGATGAAGGACACCTGGATTGTCAGCTTGGTGTGGAGGTTCCACTTCTTCCAGTTGAGCCCGTTCTGCTGCAGGACCATCACCACGGGAAATCCCAGGCTGCCGAGGAACACTCCGAGCATGAGGGGGACCAGGATCCAGAGATCGGTTTCGTAGGGCACGATGCCGTCCGAATGCGGGGTGAAACCGGCATTGTTGAACGAGGAAACCGAATAGAAGACGCCATGCCATACGGACTGCCAGAACGGCTCGCCCAGCGTCAGGAACCGGGGGATCAGGGCCAGTGCCAGGACGCCTTCGATGACCACGGAGGTGGTGATGACGATCCGCAGCAAGGTGCCCACTTCGCCGAGCCGGCCGGCGTTGTTCATGGCTTCCTGCGCGATGAGCTTGCCGCGGACGCCAAGCTTCTTGCTGACCATCAGGGCCAGCAGCGAGGCGAGCGTCAGGGTTCCCAAGCCGCCCACGAAGACGCCAATCAAGATGACCATTTGGCCGAAGAAGGACCAGTGCGCCGCCGTCGAAACAACTGTCAGTCCCGTTACGCACACGGCGGACACCGCGGTAAAGAGGGCCTGGTGCACCGGAGTGGCCGTACCGGCGGCGGAGGAGATGGGCAGCGAGAGGAACAAAGTGAACACCAGGCAGACCGCGGCGAACACAGTGAGGGCGAGCCGGGCTGGCGACGTATTGGCAATATCGTCAATGAAGTCGCGCACGCTGGTGAAGATCCAGAGCCCTTCGCGCTCCGGTGCGGCGGGGTGCCAGCTGGCCGGGTTCCGGGGCCTCGACTGGCGTTGCGTCATGGTGGGCTTTCCTCGGTTGAAACTGTTTCCTCCAGTAGTAAACCACTAATGCACGCGTAATGGCCGGGCCGGGGTAGTGGCGTCCTCCGGTAGCCTGTCATTGATGACATTCCTGCCCGGTCTCAGCCAGCCCGCGCCGCCAACGATGGTGGTGTGGAATTCAGCCATGACCGCCTACAATTTTGGCCCGGGCCACCCGATGGCGCCTGAGCGGCTGGACCTGACCGCGCGCTTGGCCCGGAGCCTGGGGCTGCTCGATCTGGCGCACGTGGCCGTTGCGGCTCCGGAGGTTGCTTCCGATGCCGAACTGGAAACCGTGCACTCGCCCGAATTCGTTGCAGCCGTCCGCAGGGTCAGCGACGACCCGACCTCGCCGGATGAGGCCCGCGGACTGGGCACCGACGACGATCCGGCTTTCGCGGGCATGCACCAGGCCGCCGCGAGGCTGGCGGGCGGATCGCTGATGGCCGCGTCCGCCATCCTCGACGGATCCGCGCTCCATGCCGTGAACTTCGGCGGGGGCATGCACCACGCGGCCCGTGACCGCGCCAGCGGATTCTGCATCTACAACGACTCCGCGCTGGCCGTCCAGAGGCTGCTCGACGGCGGCATCCAACGGGTGGCGTATATCGACGTCGATGCGCACCATGGCGACGGGACGGAAAGCATCTTCTGGGACGACCCCCGGGTGTTGACCATTTCCCTGCACGAAAGCGGACTCACGCTCTTCCCCGGGACCGGCTTCGCGAACGAGATTGGCGGCCCGAAAGCCGAGGGCAGCGCCGTCAACGTTGCCCTGCCGTCCGGGACCGGCGACGCCGGCTGGCTGCGGGCTTTCCACGCCGTGGTGCCGCAGCTGGTGGGGGCCTTCGCCCCGGAGGTGATCGTCAGCCAGCACGGCTGCGACTCGCACCGTATGGACCCGCTGGCGCATCTGAATATCAGCGTCGACGGCCAGCGCGAGGCGGCCACCGCCGTCGGGAACCTCGCTGCCCGGCACTGCGAAGGCCGCTGGATTGCCACGGGCGGCGGCGGGTACAGCGTCACCGACGTCGTGCCACGCTCCTGGAGCCACCTGATCGCCATCGCCGCCGGGCGCCCCGTTCCGCTGCGGACAGCTGTCCCGGAGGACTGGCGCACCTACGTGGCGGATAAGTTCGGTGGGGGCACCCCAGGGCTGATGGGCGACGACGTAGAGCTCTGGTGGCGGTCCTGGGAAGTGGGCTTCGATCCCAACGACGCCGTGGACCGGACCGTCATGGCCACCCGCAAAGCCGTCTTCCCGCTCCATGGGCTTGATCCCTGGTTCGACTAGGCACCGAGCCCCAGACCCAGGAACACAAACGCAATGATGTTGAACAGTTGCCGGCGGAGGAAATCCATAGTCACCCACCCCTCACCTTTGAGCGGCCGCGGCCGGAGTGTCCGGGGGCAACCGTGACTCCGGTGTAGCACCGGAGGAGAGGCGCGGCAATGGCCGCGGTCAGCGCGCGAAATAGTTGATGCCGTGCGGCGTATATGTCGCTAGGGTGGGAGGCATGGTGACAGACGACGTATTTGCCGTCATTGCGGAAGCAACCCGGCGTGACATCCTGGTTTCCCTTCGCGCAGGGGACAAGGCAGTGGGGGAACTGGTGGAGGAACTGTCCGCCAGCCAGCCCACCATTTCCAAACACCTGAAGGTCCTTCGTGAGGCGGACCTGGTCAGCATGCGGGCGCAAGGCCAGAAGCGCTACTACGCGCTGAACCCCAAGCCGCTGGCGGGGATCGTCAGGTGGCTGGAAACGTTCGACGTCGGCCCGGCGGCCGCCGTTGCAACGTCACCCCTCGCTGGGGCGGAAACCGGCACCGAGCGGTCCGTGGCTGCCCAACTCCCGCACAACGAAGCTGTGGACGCTGTGCCTGAAGGCGCGGGCGCGGAACTGAGCCCCGCCGTCGTGATTCCCGGCGGGACGGTAGCGCCGCTCAGCGACGACACGGTCCCGCAGCAGATCGGCCGGACCGTGGGCCGCGCAGCCACCAAGGCCGCCGACCTGCTGGCCAACCTCCCGAACCTCCCCAAGTTCGGCCGCAAAAAGTAGCGAAACCTGAATCCCGTCAGGCTCGATCACCGGACGGTGCTCAGCAGGCGCACATGGTCCGGGGTGAGATCGGAGATCCTGCTGACGCCCAGCAGCGCCATGGTGCGTGCCATGTCCTGCTCAAGGATCTGAAGGGTGCGGTCCACACCCGCCCGGCCGCCGGCCATCAGACCATAGAGGTACGCGCGGCCGATCAGCGTGAAGTCAGCGCCGAGGGCCAGTGCCGCGATGATGTCCGCGCCGCTCATGATGCCGGTGTCCAGCATGATGGCCGCGTCCGAGTTGTCCCTGGTGAAGGCCTCCTTGACTTCCGGCAGCAGGTGGAACGGGATGGGCGCACGGTCCAGCTGGCGGCCGCCGTGGTTGGACAGCACTATGCCGTCGGCGCCATGGTCCACCACCTTGCGGGCATCCTCCACGGTCTGGATGCCCTTGACCACGAGCTTGCCTTTCCAGGTTTCTCGCAGCCAGTCGAGGTCATCGAAGGTCAGGGTTGGGTCGAACATTGAGTTGATGAGGTCGGCCACGGTTCCGGTGTAGCGGGAGAGCGAGGCGAAGGTCAGCGGCTCGTGCGTGAGGAAGTTGAACCACCAGGCCGGGCGGTAGGACGCATCCAGCACGGTCCTGATGGTCAATGCCGGCGGGATGGTCATCCCGTTGCGGACGTCGCGAAGGCGGGCGCCGGCGACGGCGGTGTCCACGGTGACCATGAGGGTGTCGTTGCCGGCCTTGGCCGCGCGCTCGATCAGTTCCAGCGACCGGTCGCGGTCCGTCCACAGGTACAGCTGGAACCAGTTGCGGCCGTTCGGGGCGGCGGCGGCCACGTCCTCGATGGAGGCGGTGCCCATGGTGGAAAGGGTGTACGGGATGCCGGCGGCTTCGGCCGCCTGCGAGCCAGCGTATTCACCTTCGGACTGCATCATGCGGGTGAAGCCGGTGGGGGCGATGCCTACGGGCATCTTTGATGGTTTGCCAAGGACGTCGGTGCTCAGGTCGATCGTGGAGACGTCCCGGAGGATGCCGGGCCGGAACTCGATGTCCAGGAAGGCTTCGCGGGCGCGGCGCAGGGTGATTTCGCCCTCGGCGGCGCCGTCCGTGTAGTCGAAAGGGGCCTGCGGGGTACGGCGTTTGGCCATGTCGCGCAAATCCCAAACGGTGCTGGCACGCTTGAGTCTTGCGGCGCGGCTGAACCCGGGCTTCTTGAACTGCACCAGCGGGGCCAGGTCCGAATACTTGGGGACGCGGCGCTTGAGGGCGGCGGGAATCGCCGAAGCGGCGGTGGTGCGGGTCATGGCTGCCTCCGTAGGTGGGCCTGGCGCAGGGGGTCGGGCTGCGGTCCAACCCACTCTAGGCCATGTGGTCCAACCACATCGCTACGACGGCGATATGCGTACGCACCAGCGTGCCAGTTGGCGTTCTCCTGCCAGATAAACAAGTAGGAGTCGTTTATCTTTGCTTCGAGGCGAAGAAGTCACTGACTTTTCCCAGGAACTCGATTTCCCGTTTCAGTCCGGCGTTCTCGGCCTGCAGCGCCTTGTACTTCGCCCACTCCACGGGGCCCGGCTCATGGGCGCCCACGTCGGGATGCTCTTCTCTCCAGACCCGCACCCAATTCCCCAGCGTCCGTTCATTGACCCCAATATCGGCCGCGACCTGGATAACAGGACGGCCCGAGGAAATCACCAACTCAATGGCCTCAGCCTTGAACTCCGGGCTGTATTTACGACGACTAGACATGAAACAGATTCTCCTAAACCCTGTCTCAAATCACCATACGGGCGCACACCTCCTTCACCCACCTCATGGGCTTGTAGGCGCACGCCCACATGACTAGGCCAAAACGCCTCTGTCATCCGGTTGTATGTGCT
>DASSIA010000019.1:0-7548 GCA_035692345.1 Arthrobacter sp.
GGCCCAGAGCGACGAAATCGGCGAGCTCCTCGCCGAGGCATTCGGCAAGGTCGGCAAGGATGGTGTGATCACCATCGAGGAATCCTCCACGACGCAGACCGAGCTGGTCCTCACCGAGGGCATGCAGTTCGACAAGGGCTACCTGTCCCCGTACTTCGTCACTGACGCAGAACGCCAGGAAGCCGTCCTCGAAGACGCCCTCATCCTGATCAACCAGGGCAAGATCTCCTCTGTCCAGGACTTCCTGCCGCTGCTGGAGAAGGCGCTGGCGAGCTCCAAGCCGCTGTTCATCATTGCTGAAGATGTCGAAGGCGAGGCTCTCTCCACGCTGATCGTCAACCGCATCCGCGGCACCCTGAACGTCGTTGCCGTCAAGGCTCCGGGCTTCGGCGACCGCCGCAAGGCCATGCTGCAGGACATTGCCACCCTCACCGGTGCGCAGGTCATCTCCGCGGAACTGGGCCTCAGCCTGGATTCCGTTGGCCTTGAGGTGCTGGGTACCGCCCGCCGCATCACGGTCACCAAGGACAACACCACCATCGTTGACGGTGCCGGTTCCGCAGAAGACGTCGCAGCCCGGGTTTCCCAGCTGCGCGCCGAGCTGACCCGCACCGACTCCGACTGGGACAAGGAAAAGCTCCAGGAACGCCTGGCCAAGCTGGCCGGCGGTATCGGTGTCATCAAGGTCGGCGCAGCCACCGAAGTTGAGCTGAAGGAAAAGAAGCACCGCATCGAAGATGCAGTGTCCTCTACCCGCGCAGCCCTCGAAGAGGGCATCGTGGCCGGTGGCGGTTCCGCACTGATCCACGCCCTGAAGGCCCTCGACGAGGATCCTGCAGTCAAGGCACTCGAAGGCGACGCCGCCGCAGCTGTGGGCATCGTCCGCCGCGCGCTGGTCCAGCCGCTTCGCTGGATCGCCCAGAACGCCGGTTTCGACGGCTATGTTGTCACCGCCAAGGTGGCAGAGCTCGAAACCAACAACGGCTTCAACGCCAAGACGGGCGAGTACGAGGACCTGATCGCCGCCGGTGTCATCGACCCGGTCAAGGTCACCCGTGCAGCCCTGCGCAACGCAGCTTCCATCGCCGCGCTGGTTCTCACCACCGAGACCCTTGTAGTGGAGAAGCCCGCTGACGAAGACGAGCACGCAGGCCACAGCCACTAGTCCCCACCGTCGAAAAACCGGTCCAGCCTTCGCTGGGCCGGTTTTTTGTTGCCACCCAAGCCCCACACTCAGAGTTTTTGTCCAGATAACCAGCCCTGAACGCGGTTTACGGCCCGTTATCTGGACAAAAACTCGCGAGTCATGTGCGGCCGCCTTCGGCAGGGGCGTCGCCGGCCCCGTTCCCGCCTTACGCCGGCGCCATCTCCTGCGTCTCGACGTCGCCCGCGCGCTCGTAGACCAGCGACACCGCGCCCTTCGGGAAGCTGCGCGCCGGCTCGGCGAGGCGGAAGGAGGCGGGGATGGTCCCGGTGTCGAAGAGGCGCTTGCCTTGCCCCAGGGTGACCGGATAGAGCCAGAAGTGGAGGCGGTCCAGCACGTCGGCCGCGAGCAGCGAACGGATGAGGACCCCGCTGCCAAACATGTGCACCTCGTCGTACTCCTCGCGGAGCCGGCCCGCAGCCGCTGCATCCGGCAGCACTGTTGTGCCTGCCCAGCCCGGATCGGTCAGGGTGCTGGAGACGACGAACTTGGGCACCCGGTTGAGCGTGCCGCCGATCTCATCGGACTGGTGCGGCCAGTAGGCGGCGAAGATGTCGTAGGTCTTCCGGCCGAGAAGCAGGGCGTCGATGCGGGCGATCTCGGCGCCGATGGCCGCCCCTGCCTCCGCATCGGACACGGGCGCCTGCCAGCCGCCGAAAGCGAAGCCGCCCTCCGGGTCCTCTTCGCGCCCGCCGGGCGCCTGGTAGACGCCGTCGAGGGTGATGAACAGGTTCGCGACGATGATACCCATGCGTTCATTCTGGAACTGCGTTCCGGCGCTGTCCAGCGTTTACCGGCGTGGCAGACTGGTCCCATGCTGCTCGATGAGCTCGTGAAAACCACGGATGCCGTCGCGTCCACCCGCTCCCGGCTTGCGAAGGTCGATGCACTGGCAGGCCTCCTGCGCCGGCTCGAGCCCGCGGACATCGCAACCGCCGTCGGCTGGCTCGTCGCCAGGCCGAGGCAGGGCCGGGTAGGGATCGGCTGGCGCGGCATGTCAGCCGCCATGGGGGAGCCGGCCGCCGAGCCAAGTCTTACTGTCGCCGACCTCGACGCCGCGCTCGATCGGCTCCTGGTCACCGGGGGTGCTGGATCGGCCGCGGAGCGCGCCGCGACCCTTCGGTTGCTCACGGCGGCAGCCACCGAGCGCGAGCAGGCCTTCATTGCCGGGGTGCTGCTCGGTGAACTGCGTACGGGTGCGCTCGAGGGGGTGCTGACGGATGCCGTTGCCCGCGCCGCCGATCGGCCCGTCGACGCCGTGCGCCGCGCGGCGATGCTCTCCGGCGACCTCGGCGGGACCGCCCTGCTGGCGCTCACGGGCACGGCGGACCAGCTTGACGCCGTCGGCCTCGTCGTCGGCCGTCCCGTGCAGCCCATGCTTGCCGCAACCGCGGCCAGCGCCAGTGCGGCGCTGGAGGTTACGGGGGAGGCCTCCGTCGAATACAAGCTCGACGGCGCCCGCATCCAGGTGCATCGCCTCGGCGACGAGGTACGCATCTACACACGCACCCTGGCTGAGGTGACCCACCGGCTGCCCGAGGTGGTGGAGGTGGTGCGTGGACTGCCGGTGCGCGATGTCATCCTCGACGGCGAGACCCTCGCCCTCGACGAGGACGGCGGCCCGCGCCCGTTCCAGGAGACCATGGCGCGGTTCGGGGCGGATGCGGCGCGCGCCACGGTGCTGCATCCGTGGTTTTTCGACGTTCTGCACATCGACGGGCGCGACTTGCTCGACGAGCCGCTGTCGACGCGCATCGGCGTGCTCAAGCGCATCGCTCCCGGGCACCGGGTCCCGGGTGAGATTACGGCGGAAGCGGCCGTTGCTGAGAGAGTGGCGCACGAGGCTCTCGCGGCGGGCCATGAGGGCGTGGTGGTGAAGGCTGTCGGATCGACATATGCTGCGGGTCGGCGAGGTTCGAACTGGATCAAGGTGAAACCGGTGCTCACCTATGACCTGGTGGTCCTGGCCTGCGAATGGGGGTCCGGCCGGCGCACCGGGCTGCTGTCGAACCTGCACCTCGGCGCCCTCGACCCGACCGGCGAGTTCGGCGAACCCGGCGGCTACGTGATGGTGGGCAAGACATTCAAGGGCCTCACCGACGCCCTGCTGCGCTGGCAGACCGGGAGGTTCCAAGAGCTCGAGGTGCGGCGCACGGCGGGCACTGTCTGGGTCGAGCCCGTCACCGTCGTCGAGATCGCGATCGACGGCGTTCAGGTTTCGCCGCGCTATCCGGGCGGAATCGCCCTTCGGTTCGCACGCGTCAAGCGCTACCGCGACGACAAGACGCCGGCGGAGGCGGACACCATCCAGACCCTGCGCGCGCTCCTGCGTTCGTAGCCGGACGAGGAGGAATCCTTCGGCCCGGCACTGACCCCTCGGCGGATCCCGGGCCCACGCCCCGCGGGCGGGGATGAGTGCGGTTGCTCACAATGGTCTTTCGGAATAGGGGGATCGGCGCGGAGGTTCTAATATTTACTCAACGCTTTCTGCATGGTTCCCGTGCACTAGGCACCCCAATGTACTAAGGCCCTGCACGGACCAGTCCCGTAATGACGGGCTGGTCATTAGCTGCAACCCCTACCCGTGAACCCATAACCAAGGTAAGAGGCGCACTCATGACCCAGCCCGAGCACAATCCCTTCGGCTTCATCGGCCTGACCTACGACGACGTCCTGCTCCTGCCGGGCCACACCGACGTCATCCCCTCCGAGGCCGACACCTCGTCCCGGATTTCCAAGCGGATCTCCGTTCGCACTCCGTTGCTGTCCGCAGCCATGGACACCGTCACTGAATCCCGGATGGCGATCGCCATGGCACGCCAGGGTGGCCTGGGTGTCATCCACCGCAACCTGTCCATCCAGGACCAGGCCGACCAGGTGGACCGCGTGAAGCGCAGCGAGTCCGGGATGATCACCAACCCGCTGACCATTGGCCCAGAGGCAACGCTGGCTCAGCTCGATGAGATCTGCTCGCAGTACCGGGTTTCCGGCCTCCCCGTGGTGGATGAGGGCATGCGGCTGCTCGGCATTGTCACCAACCGCGACACCCGCTTTGTGCCCGAAGCCGACTTCCCGCTGCGGCTGGTCAGCGACGTGATGACCAAGATGCCGCTGATCACCGGTCATGTGGGTATCAGCCGTGAGGAAGCCTCCCACAAGCTGGCCACGAACAAGATCGAAAAGCTTCCGCTCGTTGATGAGCAGGGCCGGCTCAAGGGCCTCATCACCACGAAGGACTTCACCAAAGCCGAGCAGTACCCGCTGGCCACCAAAGACGATGAGGGCAGGCTCCGCGTGGGTGCCGCCATCGGCTTCTTCGGAGACGGCTGGGAACGTGCCATGGCACTTGTCGACGCCGGCGTCGATGCTCTCTTCGTTGACACCGCCAACGGCCACTCGCAGGGCGTGCTGGACATGATCCGCCGCCTGAAGTCCGATCCGCGAGTAGCCCACGTGGACATCATCGGCGGCCAGGCCGCCACCCGCGAAGGTGCCCAGGCACTGATCGACGCCGGTGCCGACGGCATCAAGGTGGGCGTCGGCCCCGGCTCCATCTGCACCACCCGCGTGGTGGCCGGCGTGGGCGTCCCGCAGATCACCGCCATTTACGAGTCCGCCAAGGCAGCCATCCCGGCTGGCGTGCCCCTGATCGCCGACGGCGGCCTGCAGTATTCGGGCGACATCGGCAAGGCGCTGGTTGCCGGCGCCGACACCGTTATGCTGGGTTCCCTCCTGGCCGGTTGCGATGAATCCCCGGGTGAGCTGATCTTCGTCAACGGCAAGCAGTTCAAGAGCTACCGAGGCATGGGCTCCCTGGGCGCCATGCAGTCCCGCGGCAAGAACACGTCCTACTCCAAGGACCGGTACTTCCAGGCGGATGTCTCCGGCGATGACAAGCTCATCCCCGAGGGCATCGAAGGCCGCGTCGCCTACCGCGGCCCGCTCGCCTCTGTGGCGTACCAGCTGGTGGGCGGCCTCCGCCAGACCATGTTCTACACCGGCGCGCCCACCATCCCCGAGCTCAAAGCCCGCGGCAAGTTCGTCCGCATCACCCCGGCAGGCCTTAAGGAATCGCACCCCCACGACATCCAGATGACGGTGGAGGCCCCGAACTACGGTTCGCGCTGATCCCCGGCCCACCGGCACCCTGACATGAAAATGACGGTGACGTTGTCACGTTGACTAACGGCCCAACGCTCTCTCAGCTTTGACCCCCAAAAACCCGAACGCTCGATCACTTTCTTAAAGTAAGTGATAGAGCGTTGGCCCAAAACGGCCCAAAGGTGAGAGAGCGTCCTGGGTTCGCTTCGGCCAGGGAACCCTGCAGGCGTGGGCCCACCCGGCGCCACCCTTCCGGCGGGACTAGGCTGAATCCATGTCCCAACCCCGCCATCCCGCCGAGCTGAACCGCAAAAAGGACCCTCAGCGGCGCTTGGCCCTGCGGCCCTACGCCCGGGCCGTCGCGCAGGTCCTGCGGGTCAGCTTCCGGGCCTCGCCGGCTGCCGTGATCATGAAGGTGGCCGGCTCGCTCATTTCGGCGACGCTGCCTTTGGTGACCACCTACTTCGCGGCATTGACCACCACCGCGCTGGCAGCCGCGTACGCCGGCGATCCGGCCGCGGGCCAGAAGGCCATTGTCTACGTGATCGTCACGGCAGCCCTCGGGCTCTTCTGGGGCGGCTTCAGCAGCGTGGACCGCTACATCCAGCAGCTCATGAGCTTCAAGGTGGGCGCCATCGTTGGCGACCAGATGTACGAGCGCTTCCTGGCGCTGGAGTTCTGGCGCTACGACGACAAACAAACCGTGGACCTCTATGACCGGGCCAAGCGTTTTTCCGATTCGTATGCCCGCGTCCTGGACCGGATCGCTGCCATTTTCACCCAGCTGGTCTCGGTGATCCTGGCCATCGGCGCCCTGCTGCTGGTCAGCTGGTGGATCGCCGTGATCGTGCTGGTGGCCATCGTGCCCAGCGTCTACCTGCAGTTCAAGCTCTCGCGCGAACAGATCGCACACTGGAACACCCAGGTGGACTCCCGCCGCCAGCGCCGGATGATCGAGACCAACCTGCTCCGGCCGCAGCACATCGCCGAAATGCGGCTGTACGGGATCGTGGGCTACCTGATGGACCTCCGCTCGCGGCTGCGCGACGCCGATGAGCGCCGCCGCCTGGACTTCCAGAAGCGCTACATCCCCAAGCAGCTCGCCGCCGACGCCCTGCAGTACGGCGCCGAGATCGTCTCCTTGATCTGGGTGGTGGGCCAGATCATCGCCCGCGCCCTGCCGGTTGGCCAGTTCCTCTATGTCCAGCAGATCGTCAGCCGCGCCCTTTCCACAGCCAACAGCCTGGTGTCCTCCCTGAGTTCGATTGACGAGGATCTTGCCAACCTCACGGACTATGAGCTGTTTATGGCCCTGCCGGTGCGTTCGGACCATTCGCCGCCGCTGCTGCAGGCACCCAAAACCGTTGAACTGAAAGACATCCGCTTCACCTACACAGGCAGCGACACCGAGGTGATCCGCGGCATCAGCATGAAGATCCGCGAAGGCCAGCACATCGCCATCGTGGGGGAGAACGGGGCGGGCAAGTCCACCCTGATCCGGATACTCGCCGGACTCTACCGGCCGGATTCCGGGCAGGTGATGCTCGACGGCGTCGACCTCGCCGCCGTCGACGTCACGTCCTGGCACCGCCACCTGGCGGTACTGAGCCAGGAATTCCTCAAGTACGAATTCGCCACAGCTGCCGATAACATCCGCTTCGGCGACGTGGACCCGCCCCGGGACGATGAACGGATCCGCCGGGCGGCCGGCGACGCCGAGGCCCTGGAGTTCATCAACAAACTGCCCAACGGCCTGGACAACTACGTCAGCAACTGGATGGAGGACCCCCGCGGACGGAAGGGGAGCGGGCTCTCGGGCGGCCAGTGGCAGCGTCTCGCGATGGCCCGGAACTTCTACCGCCGCGCCACCTTCATGGTGATGGACGAGCCGACGTCGGCCATCGACGCACTGGCCGAGCACCGGATCTTCACCCGGCTGTTCGCGGACCGCAGCAGCACCATCATTGCCATCAGCCACCGGCTCGCCACCATCGAGAAAGCAGACATTGTCTACATGCTCGAGGACGGACAGATTGTGGAACAGGGCACCCACAAGGAGCTGGTGGCACTGCGCGGACGCTACTTCAGGATGTTCGAATCGCAGTTGACAGCCGTGGAGGATAACCTAGAGCAGTGACTTACGAGATCGAGATCGGCCGTGGCAAGCGTGGGCGTCGTGCCTACTCCCTGGATGACATTGCGATTGTCCCCAACCGTCGTACCCGCGACCCCAAGGACGTTTC
>DASSIA010000020.1:0-17076 GCA_035692345.1 Arthrobacter sp.
CACTTCCTGGCGGACCACCAGCGACAGCTTGCAGTGGGTTTTCAGGCCCACGATGCCGTAGACCACGTGGACCCCGGCCTGTTCGAGCTTGCGGGCCCAGGAGATGTTGGCCTGCTCATCGAACCTGGCCTTGATCTCCACGAGGGCCAGCACCTGCTTGCCGGCCTCGGCGGCATCAATCAGGGCGTCCACAATGGGGGAGTCGCCCGACGTCCGGTACAGGGTCTGCTTGATGGCCTGGACCTTGGGGTCCGCAGCGGCCTGTTCCAGGAACGCCTGCACCGAGGTGGAGAAGGAGTCGTACGGGTGGTGCAGCAGGATGTCGCGGCGGCGCATGGCCGAGAAAACGTTGGCGGCCTTTGACGTCTCGGACTCGTTGAGGAACCGGGACGTGTGCGGCATGTGCTTGGGGTAATGAAGGTCGGCACGGTCAATCCCGGCGATGACGGACAGGCCGCGGAGATCCAAGGGAGCCGGCAGCGAGTAGACCTCGGACTCTTCCACTCCCAGCTCGCGGATGAGCAGGGCCCGGATGTTGGGGTTGATGTCGTGGGTGACCTCGAGGCGGACCGGCGGACCGAACCGGCGGCGCAGCAGTTCCTTCTCCAGCGCCTGCAGGAGGTTCTCGGCGTCGTCTTCTTCCACCTCCAGGTCCTCGTTGCGGGTGACGCGGAAGATGTGGTGTTCCAGGACTTCCATGCCGGCGAAGAGCTTGTCCAGGTGGACGGCAATGACTTCCTCGAGGGCGATGAACCGCGCCACGCGCCCCGGGATGGCCCCGGCCCGCGGACCGTCGATGGAGATCAGGCGGGGAAGCTGGTCCGGAACCTTGAGCCGGGCGAAAAGTTCCTTATCGCTCACGGGGTTGCGCACCACCACGGCCAGGTTGAGGGACAGCCCCGAAATGTACGGGAACGGGTGTGCCGGGTCCACTGCCAGCGGGGTGAGGATCGGGAAGACTTTTTCCGCGAACATGGCACTGAGCTGCTGTTTGGCGGCGTCGTCAAGTTCGTTCCAGTGCATCAGGTGGATGTGCTCATAGGCCAGTGCGGGGCGGATCTGCTCCGCGTAGACCTGGGCATGGCGCTGCTGGAGGCGGTGTGCTTCGTCGCCGATCTTCTCCAGCACCTCGACCGGGCTGAGGCCTGCGGGGGAGGGCACGGCGAGGCCGGTGGCGATGCGCCGCTTCAGGCCAGCCACGCGGACCATAAAGAACTCGTCCAGGTTGGACGCGAAGATGGACAGGAAGGCCACGCGTTCCAGCAGATGGAGGGTGGGATCTTCGGCGAGTTCCAGGACGCGGGAGTTGAAGGCGAGCCAACTCAGCTCCCGGTCCAGGAAACGGTCAGGCCGGATGTCCCCTTCGGGCACAAGGTTCGGCGCAAACTCGGGAATGTCGATCCGGTCCTGGGTTGCACGCGAGGCAGGGACTTCGGATGAGCCGAAGCGCGCGCGCACCGGCACTGAAGCGCCCTCGGACGTGACTGTTCCGGCGGGTTCCGGTTTCATGGTCTCTCCTCTTACGTGGCGCTTGATGCTGGCCCACGGCCGGCGCGGTTCTGTACCAACCTTACAATCATTCAGCGGTCACCGGCCGTGGATTTCCGGCGGTTCGACGCCGCTGGCCGCACGAGTGGGCCAACTCACCCGGGCGGCTTCAGGGACCGGTCAGCGGTCCGTACATCACGTCCATATCCCAGCGTGTGAAGCCCAGGCTCCGGTAGAGGGAAACGGCGGCCGTGTTGTCCGCGTCCGTGTAGAGCATGACGGCGTGCAGCCCCAGCCCCTGCAGGTAACGGATGCCCGCCACCGTGAGCGCCTTGCCCAGGCCCCTGCCCTGCGCCGCCGGGGTGACGCCTACCGCGTAGACCTCACCGATCGCCGGGTGTCCGCCGTGGCGCGGATGCACCTTGGTCCAGTGGAATCCGAGCAAGCTGTCCCCGGCGTCCACCGCCAGCAGGAAACCGGCGGGGTCAAACCAATCCTCCGCCATCCGGGCATCCAGGTCCGCACGGGTCATCGAGCCCTGCTCCGGGTGGTGGGCAAAGGCGGCGCGGTTCGCGGCCAGCCAGCGGTCCTCGTCCTGGCCGGGCACGAAGGCCCGCAGCGTGACGCCGTCCGGAAGGCCGACGTCGGGCAGCTCGGCAGTAGCGGTGGTCAGCCGCATCTTCCAGAGCTCGCGCACCGGACCGAAGCCGTAGCGGGCGGCGAGGTCCGCTGCGGCCTCGTGGTTGCCGTGTGACCAGGCCTTCAGGCCGTCGAGGCCGCGCCCGGACTGGAGCGCGCCCACAAGCCGGTCCGCCACGCCCTGGTTGCGGTAGCTGGGATGGACGGCAATTTCCAGCACGCCACTGCCGTCCGCTTCCTCTACAACAACGGCAAACCCAGCCAGGTCCTGGCCGGAGGAGGGATCGGAATCCTCATCCGGCGCGTAGAGGGCCAGGGTCAGCAGGGAATGCTCGGCAGCGTCCCCGGCGCGAAGCGTCACCACAGTCTGTTCGGACAACGAGGGGTTGCCGTCGGATTCCTCGGCGGCTGCCAGGAGCGCCAGGCAGTCCTTCAGCTGTTGTTCTTCCACGCCGCCGTGGACGACGAGGACGGGCCATTTTTCCGGGTGCGCAGGACTCATGAGGCTAGGCTATACGCCCTGGCCGGACGGAGCCCCGATTTGATGACCGTCCGCCGGCTACGTATAGTCGGTATCTCACCCGGCAGTAACACGTGGCAGCACCAGGCCGGGAGCGAGGGGGATCCACCAGTGGGGTGGCCTCGATACGTTCGACCCGTATGTCCTCCACAAATCAAGCTCCATAATCAGCAACAGCCCCGGACCACTGGCCCGGGGCTGTTGCTGATTGAGAAGCTGTCAGGCTTCCGTCAACTCGTCTTCCTGCTGGCGCACCAGGGTCAGGCGGTAGCCGACGTTACGGACCGTGCTGATCAGGTTCTCGTGGTCCGCGCCGAGTTTGGCACGCAGGCGCCGGACGTGGACATCCACGGTGCGCGTGCCGCCGTAGTAGTCATAGCCCCACACCTCGGTGAGCAGTTGCTGCCGGGTGAACACGCGGCCGGGGTGCTGGGCCAGGTATTTGAGGAGCTCGAATTCCTTGAACGTAAGGTTCAGGGCCGCGCCGTTGACACGGGCCGTGTAGCTGGCTTCATCGATGACCACGCCTGCGGCCCGGATCTCTGTGGGGACGTCATCCTTGTCCGGAACCGCCCGCGCAACGGCGAGCCGGATGCGGGCTTCAACCTCAGCGGGACCCGCTGAATCGAGCACGATGTCATCCACCGCCCAGGCCGAAGAAACAGCGGCCATCCCGCCCTCGGTCAGGATCAGGACCAGGGGGGCGCTCAGGCCGGTGGCCTTCAGCAGCTGGGTGAGGGAGCGGGCGCCGACGAGGTCCTTGCGGGCATCCAGGAGCACGATATCGCAGGGATCCGTCTCCAGCAGGGCTGTGGGTTCCGCGGCGAGGATGTGCACGCGGTGATTCAACAATTCCAGGGCAGGCAGAATGTCCACCGAAGAGCCGGTACTGTTCGTCAATAGCAGGATGTGCGACATTGTTCCTCCAAGGGGCGTCCGCGCATCTTTGGGCGACTGAACCGGGTTTTCACCGGCCGGTACTGTCTCACTGCAACGCTCTGGGCCGACTAAGGATCTATCCGGCCGGCGACCGTAGCAGGAAGCGTAGCTGAACTTTGAGTATACCCACTGGCCCGTGCACGGGCATGGATTCGGCCTCTGCGGACCTTCGTTTTGCGACATATCCCGGTCACATGAGGCAGGATTGAGCCGAGGGGCAGAACGCCCTGCCGCGGAGGGCAGAGCCGCCGGGTCCACAGCCAGGATGGGATGCAACGAATTGAGTGCAGAGTCGAAGCCGCCAGCCGTAAGGCCGGGTTCCGTATGACCGCCGAGGTGCAGGCGCCGGCAAAGTCACTGGGCTCGTGGGTCATCGGCGTTGCCGGCGTGGCGGGGCTGGTGGCGATCGTCGCCGGCGTGTATGTCTCCCACGAGGCCGTGATCGGCGTCGCCGCCGTGATTGCCGTGGCGGTCGGTATTGGCTGGCCCCATTTCCTCCGGATCCCCGCGAAAAAAACGCTGGCGGCCGTCATTGCACTGCCCGGTGTGGGATCGGCGCTGGCTGCCGGCCTTGTTCCGGCCCCGGGTTTCCTGGACTGGACGCCGGCCTTCATGGCGCTGGGAATGATGGCGGTGTTTGTGGTCCAGCTCATCCGTGGCACTGGCCAGGCCCAACGTCTCGAATCCACTTTGGGCTGCTGCGCCGGCGTGCTCCTGTCCTGCCTCGGTGCCGGATGGATTGCCGGTGAACGGTTCAACGGAGTCCGGGAGATGCTCATCGTCGCAGCCATCAGCGCGACCGTGGCCCTGCTGGTCGGGCTGATCCGTTGGCCGGACAGGATTGTGGCCCCGCTCGGCATCGTCATGGCCGGACTTGCCGGGCCGCTGGCCGGCCTGGTCTTCTCCGATATTGCCGTGCTGCCGGCAGCGATCTTCGGCGTGGTGGTGGGAGCAGTGCTGGTCAGCTTCCGCCGGCTCGTAACACTCCGCGGCGGGCCACTGAATCTCCTGGCTGCGCTTAGCATGGGGCTTGCGCCGGTTTCGGCCGTTGGCTCCCTGGCCTACTTCATAGACAAACTACTCATCTACTAACCGGTTAGGATGGCATCATGTCCGTACTTGCATTTGAAATCTTCTTCCTTGTCCTGCTCGGCGTTGCCAGCCTGTCCATGGCCTGGTTCGCCGGTTTTGTGGTCTACCGCCTGTTCAAAGGCCAGAAGTAAGCCGGTTCGACGAGCCAGCTTTTTCCTGAGGTCATTGCCGTGCCAATAGAAATTCCTACAGACCTGACACCGGAACTTGTTCCGCTTTCCTGGCTCATTGGTGAGTGGGAAGGCAGCGGCCGGCTTGGCAGCGGGGACGAGGAATCCGAACATTTCGTCCAGCACGTGTCGTTCACGCACAACGGGCTGCCGTATCTCCAATACCGTGCGGAGAGCTGGTTAACGGACGACGACGGCACGCGCCTGCGGCCGCTGACGGTCGAGACCGGTTTTTGGGCGCTGGAGCGCAAACAACTGGATGCCGACGGCGGACCGGGCCTGATTCCGGCCGATATTGTCCCGGTCCTCAAGAGCGCCGATGAAGTCGAAGCGCTGCGCAATAAGGACGGCGGGTTCGATATTTCGGTGTCCATCTCCCATCCCGGCGGGATCTCCGAGCTCTACTACGGGCAGATCAAGGGCCCGCAGATCCAGCTCACCACCGACATGGTGATGCGCGGGAGCCATTCCAAGGACTACAGCGCGGCCACGCGGATCTTCGGTCTCGTGGACGGAAACCTGCTCTGGCGCTGGGACGTCGCCACCGGCGGAACATCACAGCCCGGTAAGGGCCTCGAAGCGCACGCCTCGGCGTTCCTGAAAAAATTGTCCTGACGCCTCGCCGCAGCACTGGCCATCAGTAGACTTGGTTTCCTGGGCTTCACGCACGAGTGGATCAAGGGAGCATCATGGCTGCACCGCAGAACTCCACGGATTACAGCGACCTGAACGCGTTGTTCTTCAACGGGACCCTGAAGCGGTCCCCGGAGGTGAGCAACACTGAAGGCCTGATCAGCATCAGCCGGCTCATCATGGAAAAGCAAGGCGTGGGCACGCGTCTGATCCGGACTGTGGATCATGACATCGCCAGCGGCGTGTACCCGGACATGACCGGGCACGGCTGGCCATCGGATGAGTGGCCGGAACTCTATCCGGCGGTTGAAGAAGCCGACATTGTTGTGGTTGCGGGGCCCATCTGGCTGGGTGACAACTCCTCCCAGACCAAGAAGCTGATCGAACGGCTCTATGCCCACTCGGGGCAACTCAACGCGAAGGGCCAGTGGGCCTTCTACCCCAAGGTGGGCGGCTGCCTGATCACCGGCAACGAGGACGGCATCAAGCACTGCTCCATGAACGTGCTCTACAGCCTGCAGCACATCGGATTCACCATCCCGCCCCAGGCCGACGCCGGCTGGATCGGACCGGTGGGCCCCGGTCCGAGCTACCTGGACGAAGGCTCCGGTGGCCCCGAATCCGACTTCACCAACCGGAACACGACGTTTATGACCTGGAACCTTCTGCATTTCGCCAGGATGCTCAAAGACGCCGGCGGAATTCCTGCCTATGGAAACCTTCCTGACGAATGGAAGGCCGGAACACGTTTCGATTTCGAAAACCCACTCCCCGGTGGTTGAGCTTGTCGAAACCCCCGGTGGTCGAGCCTGTCGAGACCCGGGACCGGAATACTCACTGACCTAAGGACGTTGCCCCAGTATGACTACACCCAGCCCCCTTCTGTCGCGCCCTGGCGCCGTTGAGGCCGCCGGCGCGGACGCCGGCGTCGCATCCCACTACGGCGAGCCGCTGCGTGAGCAGCGCGCACTCGCGGCCGGGACCGCCGTCGTCGACCTCTCCCACCGCGGCGTGGTGACGGTCAGCGGTCCGGACCGCCTGAGCTGGCTGAACACGCTGTCCTCCCAGCAGGTCACCAACCTGCAGCCGGGGGAGTCGAGCGAGTTGCTCCTGTTGAGTGTCCAGGGCCGGATCGAGTTTGACGCCCGGGTAGTGGACGACGGCGGGACCACCTGGCTGGTTGTTGAGGCCGCCGAGGCTGCACCGCTGGCCGAGTGGCTGACCAGGATGAAGTTCATGCTGCGCGTCGAGGTCGCCGACGTCTCCGGCGACTGGGCCGTGCTTGGCTCAACGAAGGCTGTGGAGGAGTGGTCCGGCCTGCTGTCCTGGCGGGATCCGTGGCCGCATGTCGGCGCAGGCGGTTACGCCTACTCCGTGGTTCCCGAGGACCGGCACCCCGGCCTGGAGCGGCCCTGGATCGAGTATCTGGTGCCGGCCGCTGACCTTGAGGAAACCGTGGGTGACCGTCCGCTGGCCGGTGTCATGGCGGCCGAAGCCCTCCGCATCGCCGCCTGGCGCCCCAGGCTCGGCGCGGAAACCGACGACAAAACCATCCCGCACGAACTGGACCTCCTCCGCACCGCCGTGCACCTGTCCAAAGGCTGCTACAAGGGCCAGGAAACCATTGCCCGCGTACACAACCTCGGCCACCCGCCGCGGCGCCTCGTGTTCCTGCAGCTGGACGGATCGCAGCACACCATGCCGGCGCCCGGCAGCCAGGTCATGCTCGGTGAGCGGAAGGTCGGCACGGTAACGTCCGTTGCCCAGCACTACGAAATGGGTCCGGTGGCCCTGGCCGTCATCAAGCGTTCCGTGGCGCCCGATGAAATACTGACTGTGCTGGATGGCGAGGAGCCTTACATCGCCGCCCAGGAAGTGATTGTTGCCCCCGACGCCGGCCAGGTAGTGGGGCGCCAGACCGGATTCCTGAGGGGGACCCACTGATGACGGAGAACAAAGCACCGGACGCTTCTGCACCTGACGACGCAGCCGTAGCCTTGGCCCACCGGCTCTTCCAGGCCGCCCGGGAGGGAGATACCGGGCTCCTGCGCACCTATCTGGACGCCGGGGCTCCGGCCACCATGACCAACGCGGCGGGGGATTCCCTGCTGATGCTCGCCGCCTACCACGGCCATGCGGAGACCGTGCAGCTGATCCTTGAGCACGGCGGGGAAGCCAACACAGCCAACGACCGCGGCCAGACCCCCTTGGCCGGTGCGGCGTTCAAGGGGTACACGGACGTCTCCCGCGTGCTGCTGGACGCGGGCGCGGATCCCGACGCCGGCACCCCCTCCGCCCGGGCTGCAGCGCAGATGTTTGCCCGCACAGAAATACTCGCCTTGCTGGCGTAATGTTTCCACCCTGAGCCACTTCTGGCCCGCCACGGTAATCAAAGGATTCGCATGGAAACTGTAACCAGGCCCTGGCTGGCATTGTGGTCGCTGGTGGTGGGATTCTTTATGATCCTGATTGACACCACCATCGTGTTCGTCGCCAACCCCAGTATCGGAAAAGCGCTCGACGCCGACATCACCGCCGTCGTCTGGGTCACCAGCGCGTACCTGCTGTCCTACGCTGTGCTCCTGCTGATCGCCGGGCGCCTGGGGGACCGCTTCGGGCCCAAAAAGATCTACATCGCGGGCCTGGCGGTCTTTACCCTCGCGTCCCTGTGGTGCGGGTTGTCCGGGGATATCGCCATCCTCATTCTGGCCAGGACCGTGCAGGGGGTGGGCGGCGCCCTGATGACGCCGCAGACCATGGCGGTCATTACCCGTATCTTCCCGCCGGACCGCCGTGGCGCGGCCATGGGGTTGTGGGGTGCCACGGCGGGGATGGCCATCCTGGTGGGGCCTATCCTTGGCGGCGTCCTGGTTGACTCCCTCGGCTGGGAGTGGATCTTCTTCATTAATGTGCCCATCGGCATCGTGGCCTTCCTGCTGGTGATGCGCAACGTCCCCACCCTGACCACGCACAGCCACTCCTTCGACGTCGTGGGTGTGCTCCTCAGCGCCGCTGCCATGTTCCTGATTGTGTTCGGTATCCAGGAGGGCCAGACCTACAAGTGGGGGACCATCAAGGACGGCCCGTTCACCGTATGGGGACTGATCATTGCCGGGCTTGTGGTGATGGCGGTGTTCATTGGCTGGCAGTGGTGGCTCGAACGCAGGGGCGGCGAACCCCTGCTGCCGCTGAGCCTGTTCCGGGACCGGAACTTCGCCCTGGGAAACGCCGGAATCACCGTGGTCGGATTCTCCATCACGGCCTACCCTTTGGCATCCATGATTTTCTACCAGGTCGCGTTGGGGCTGACCCCCACGCAGTCTGCCCTGTTGCTGATTCCCATGGCCGTCCTGACCGGTGCGTTGTCGCCGGTGGTGGGCAAGCTGATTGACCGCCTCAATCCGCGCTGGTTTGCCGTGACCGGGATGCTGTTGTTCACCGTGGCCATCTCCTGGACGTCGGTGCTGATGGCGCCGGACACGCCTGTGTGGATGTTCCTCCTCCCGAGCGCGGTCCAGGGGCTGGGCATGGCCTGTATTTTCGGGCCGATCGCCAACGCCACCACAAGGAACCTGGCGCCACGCCAGGCGGGGGCCGGTTCGGGCGTCTTCAATACCACCCGGCAGATCGGCTCGGTACTGGGTGCGGCCGCCATGGCTGCCCTGATCCAGGCCCGTATTGTGGCCGAATTCCCGCCGCTGCCCCCGGGGCAGACGGCGTCCACCGAGGGCTTTGGCGCGGCACTGCCGGCGGTACTGCACGCACCGTTCGCGACGGCGATTGCACAGTCCGTTTTGCTGCCGGCGGCCGTGTTGATCGTGGGTGCGGTCATGGTGGCGTTTTTCGCGAAGCCCCGCCGCATATCCGAGCCCGGGGATGCCGCAACGGCCGAGGCCCCGCGGTCAGCTGAGATGTAGCTTTTGCGATCAGGAAAGTGCCACCAGGAGACCTAGTGGTGCGCCAGGTACACGCTGGTCTGGATGCCCCCGGCAGACAGGCCGAGTTGCCGTGCCAGGGCCACAGCCCCGGTGTTGCTGACTTCGGCGCGCCACTGGAGCGTCAGGCCTGCCGCGAGAGCTTCATGGGCGGCGATTGACGCGGCCACGGATCCCAGACCGCGGCGGCGCCATTCGGGGTCCACCAGGACTCCCATCTGCGCGAGAAGCCCTTCCCATTCCCCGTAGGCGCCGCACGCCACCGGGATCTTCCGCCCGTCCACCTCGTGGAGGATGGTGTACCGGTTCTCAAGTTCCGAGAGGTGCACTTCGTTGACGTCGTCCGGCGGGCACAGGCCCTCCAGCTCGATCGCCTCCGGATTTCCGTGGGACACTGTCAGCTCCTCGGCGGGCTGGCGCAAGGGCAGGTCGTCGGCGAAGAACAACGCTGCCGAGCCCAGGCCGTGGCCGCCATGGGAGCGGGTCAGGGTCAGCAGGGTCACATGCTGGGCCATTTCCTCGTCCGGAATGCCGGCGGCGGCGTCAATGACCCACTGCGGACCCACCAACGCTGAACTGCCGAACAGCCTCACGAATTCCACAAGCCCTGCAGAGTCGTCTGCCCTGACCACCCGCTCACCGGAACTCAGCGACGCAGCGAAAGCGCCGTCGTCGAGCCCCAGGTGCCGGGCCCACGCGAGCTGGATGATGGCGGCCGAACCGGGGTCAAGAGTCATGAACCCAGCGTAGGCGCAGTGCGCGGCTCAGCCGAACAGGACCGCTGCTTCGTCGTAGCGGTTCTGCGGAACCGTCTTCAGCTGGCCCAGGGCTTTTTCGAAGCCGACGTGCACAATGTCGGTGCCCTTAAGCGCCACCATGGTGCCCCAGTAGCCCTCCACCACGGAGTCGATCGCGGCCATGCCCAGGCGGGTCGCCAGGACACGGTCGAACGCGGACGGGACGCCGCCGCGCTGGATGTGGCCCAGGATCGTGGCCCGGGTTTCGATGCCGGTGCGGGCTTCAAGCTCGGGGGCGAGCTGGTCCGCGATGCCGCCCAGGCGGGGGCGGCCGAAGGTGTCCAGGCCCCGCTCGGAGTGCGGCGAATCCATGTGGTCCGGAACAAAGCCTTCGGCCACAACAACCAGCGGGGCGCGGCCACGGTCATGGGCTTCCTGGACCCACTCGGTGATCTGCTCGATGCTGGTCTTCTGCTCGGGGATCAGGATGGCGTGGGCGCCGGCGGCCATGCCGGCGTGCAGGGCAATCCAGCCCACGTGGCGTCCCATGACTTCGGCGATCATGCAGCGGTGGTGGGACTCGCCCGTGGTGCGGAGGCGGTCGATCGCTTCCGTGGCGATCTGCACGGCCGTGTCGAAGCCGAAGGTGTAATCCGTGGCGTCGAGGTCGTTGTCCACGGTCTTGGGGACGCCCACAATCTTGAGCCCGGCATCCGTGAGGCGCTTCGCGGCGGCGAGTGTCCCCTCACCGCCGATGGCGATGATGGCGTCAATGCCGAGGCGGTCCATGTGGGCCTTGATGACCTCGGGCCCGCCGCCGTTTTCAAAGGGGTTGGTGCGGGAGGTGCCCAGGATGGTGCCGCCCTGCTTGGCGATGCCGCGGACCATGGTGCGGGGAATATCGATGATGTCGCCTTCAACGACGCCGCGCCAGCCGTCCAGGAATCCAACGAATTCGTGGCCGTGGATGGCGATGCCCTTGAGGACGGCCCCGCGGATGACGGCGTTCAGTCCGGGGCAGTCGCCACCGCTGGTAAGAATTCCAATTTTCATGTCTCGGCTCAAATCCTGGTGTGAAGGTATACAGGCAGAGCGCCACGCTGAGCTCACCTAGATTGTAGTCGGCAGTGTGCGTTACGACACAAACCGGTTACAAACGCCCCGTTACGTGGCTCGCCTCCGGGCAACGGAAAGGCCCCCGCTCCGGGGAAGTATCCGGGGAGCGGGGGCCTTGTGGTTCCGACGTGGGGTCCGGCGGCAGGATCAGCTGAGCGACCGGCGGTCCAGGAAGTTCTGCAACGGGATGGAATTCTGCTGGTCCGGCAGGATCAGCCAGGCTGCGATGTAGAACACGACGGCGGGTCCGGGCAGCAGGCAGAAGACCAGGAAAGCGATCCGCACAAAGGCCGCGTCCACGTTGAGCTTGGCGGCGATCCCGCCGCAGACACCGCCCAGCCAGCGTTCGGGTCCGCGTTTCAGGCCGAAGCCCCTGACGATGCTGAAGAACTTGTCCATGGCTCAAGACTTCCCTGTTATTGACGCGTTGTCACGTTTCCGTGCGGACAGGAGTCCGCCCACTACCAGGGCGGCGCCTGCCCCGATCATGAGCCCGATCAGCACGTACGTGCCGTTGAGGGCCACAATACCGAGCTGGGAAATGATGATCAGGGCGGCGAGGGCCACGATTATCAGTCCCCAGACCACCGTTCCCACCCTCGTTGGCGCGGGTCCGGGCGCTTCCGTGTGCCCCGCCGTCGGGGTTTGCGGGTTGAATGAATCCGGTGCCGGGTCGAAGCTGCCCATGTCAGTTTCCTTCCTGGATGGTGACGTTGCTGACGGTGCCGTCGATCCGGAGGATCAGGTGGCCGCCTGGCTTGTCGGTGTTGTAGCTGCTTTCCCGGGAGGTAGTGCCGCCGCGGTGGTTGGTGCCTTCGTTGAGGTTCCCCAGCGTCATGTCTGCCCTCACGTCCACGGGAATGTTGTTGGGGAGGACCACGGTGACGTTGCTCGCCGTGATATCCAGGGGAACCACGACGTCGGCGGGCAGCGGGGCCTGCGACGCCAGTTGGGTGAGGTCCACGGTGCCCCGGCCGCCGGTGACGTTGAAGCCATCAGCCGCCTGCTGCTGGCTGGTTGGAGCCCAGTCGACCTGCGAGAAGCGGAAGCGGTTGGGGTCGCCCACCACATTGAAGATTCCGCCGATGATGAGTGCCACCACTGCGAAGAACCCCAGGACGCCGGAAGTTTTGCCCCGGAGCCCGGCGACGAGGATGCCCAGGCCCAGGACGGCTGCGCCGCTGGCCCAGACGATGGCGTTGGGTGAATTGCCCAGGTTGATCACATGGCCGGCATCGAGGGCTTTGAGTCCGCCTCCCACCAGCAGCGCCGCGCCGGCCGTGATGGCTACTGCCGGGGCTCCGGGGCCGCCGGGCCGGACCTTGGGGGCCCGGCCTTGGGGCTGGTAGCCGCCACCATACGAGCCCCCGCTGCCGCCGTAGGAGCCACCGCTGCCGCCGTACGAGCCTCCCCCGTACCGCGGGTTGACTCCGCTGGGCGGAACCGGCAAGTAGGGTGCGCTGCCGGATGTGCCGGCGGGCGAAGAATCGGTGCCGGGATACGGGGAGGTGTACGAATCTGTGGGCGAAGCGGACCCGAAGGCGCTGCCGCCGTACGGTCCGGACGATTGTGGGGTGCCGGCCATGGGAACTCCGTTCCGGGTCTTGCTGCGCTGGGCAAGGTAGTAGATGAGGTAGATGGCGCCGCCTACCCAGAAGACGGTCCACAGGAATCCGCCGAAGCCGTTGTCACGCCAGCCCCAGAAGCCGCCGCCAAGGCCCGTGAGCCCCAACACCGTGGCGATCAGGGAACCGGTCATGCCGCTGGACCAGCGGCCGGCTCCGGCTTCCTGGACGTGGATGCGTCCATCGGGTTCGGGCAGGAAGGCCCATGCCAGGCCGTAGAGGAGAACGCCGATGCCGGCGAAGAGCGTCAGGACAATGAAAATGCCGCGGACAATCAGCGGATCGATGCCCATCCGGTGCGCGATGCCACTGGCAACGCCGCCGATCCACCGGTCGTCTCCGCGCTGGATGCCGTGGCTGCGGATCCAGGTGTAAAAATCCTGGGACTGGCCAGGTGCTTTGGCGCCCTGGTAAGGCCCTGGGTACTGACTGGTGAACGGGCCGGCGTCTGGGCCCGGAGGCGCCTGGGGAGGACCCTCAGGCGCGGCGGATGGAGGCGGCAGGAGTGGCCCGTCAGGCTGATCCGTTCCCGGCCGGGGGAGCGGTTCCGCGGGCTGGCCGTCATCGGGGGTGGGGGTTTGCGAGTTCATACCCCGATCCTTCCGCTGATGCCCGTCCCGCTCTATTGGGGAACACCCTGAGCGGCCCCTGAGATACCCCCGGTTCAGGCCGGAAACAGGTCCGGGGAACCCTGATCCGTGCTTGGATTGACTCATGACGTCCGCCCTCACCCGCCCGCCGCTGGTCCGCAGCAGCGACCGCATCATCGCCGGCGTCAGTGCCGGCCTTGCTGCGCACCTGGGCTGGCCCGTGCGGAACGTCCGGATCGGCATGGTCCTGGCCTCGCTCGCCGGCGGTGCCGGCCTGGCGTTCTACGCCTGGCTTTGGATCATGGTTCCCACCGCCGACGAAAGCGCCCGGCGCAACGCCAGGCGTCCGCCGTCGCCCATTGCTCCTGCGGTGCAGGGGGCTATGCCCGGACGGACAACGACGGCGGGAGGCGCCGCCGTCGTCCGTCCGCCCTGGTTCCGGGTCGGGGGCGTGCGGTACGGCAAGGAGATCCTCCTGGGCGCCGGCCTGCTCCTCGTGGCGGGCATCCTGATTGCCCAGCTCCTGGGCGTGAATGTTCCGCTGGGCACCCTGATCCCGGCCGCGGCAGTCCTCGGCGGCGCCTCCATTGCCTGGATGCAGCTGGACGAGACGCGCCGCGCCGGGCTGCTGGACAAAACCAAGGCAGACCAGGCCGGCGGCTGGGCGCGGCTCGCCGCCGGGCTGGCGCTGGTGGTGGCCGGCGTGCTGGTGATGGTGTCCGGTTCCGGATCCTGGGAACAGACCTGGCTGGCGCTGCTGGCCTCCGTGGCGGTCCTTGGCGGCGTGGTGCTGGTGCTGCTGCCGTGGGCGTTGAAGTTCTGGCGGGACCTGGAAGCGGAGCGTGCCGGCAGGATCCGCGAAACGGAGCGGGCCGAGATCGCGGCCCACCTGCACGACTCCGTGCTGCAGACCCTCGCCCTGATCCAACGGCGGGCCGCGAACGAGCACGATGTGCTCCGGCTCGCCAGGGCGCAGGAGCGCGAACTCCGGAACTGGCTGTTCCAGGACCCGGGCAAGGACGCAGGGCAGCTCTCGGACCGCATCAAGGCGGTGGCCGCCGAGGTGGAAGACTCTCTGGGCAACGCCGTGGAAGTGGTGAGCGTGGGGGACACGGCCATGACCGAATCCCACGAAGCCCTGGTCCAGGCCAGCCGCGAGGCGATGCTGAACGCCTCCCGGCACGGCGGCGGGGCCGTTTCGGTCTATCTTGAAGTCTCTGATGGGCGCACGGAAATCTTCATCAAGGACAGGGGCCCCGGCTTCGAGCTGCAGGACGTTCCCGAAGACAGGCTTGGCGTCCGGGAGTCAATCATCGGACGCATGAAGCGCCACGGCGGAACCGCCTCCATCACCAGTACCGGGGACGGCACCGAGGTACGTCTGGGCTTGCCGGCGATTCCCACCGACTACGCGGAAGGCAAATCATGAACAACACCCAGGGAACCGGACCGCGGGCAACCGGGCCACATGGAACCGGGTCCAGCCGCCCCGCGGAGCCGGTCCGCGTAGTGATCGTGGACGACCACGCCATTTTCCGCTCAGGCCTCAAGGCCGATCTCGATGCGGGCATCCACGTGGTCGGTGAGGCGGCCACGGTGGAGCAGGCCATCGCTGTGATCGCGCAGGAACGTCCCGACGTGGTGCTTCTGGATGTGCACCTGCCGGGCGGCCTCGGCGGTGGTGGCCGGGAAGTCATCGCGGGCTCTTCCGCACTCCTGGGAACCACTAAATTCCTGGCCCTCAGCGTTTCCGATGCCGCCGAGGACGTGGTGGCGGTCATCCGCGCCGGCGCCCGCGGGTATGTCACCAAGACCATTTCCGGGGCTGAGATCACCGATGCCGTGTTCCGGGTGGCCGGGGGAGACGCCGTGTTTTCGCCCCGGTTGGCGGGCTTCGTGCTGGATGCCTTCGGCACCGCCCCGGCCGACATTGCCGATGACGAACTTGACAGGCTCTCCGCCCGCGAGCTTGAGGTGATGCGCCTGATCGCCCGCGGCTACAGCTACAAGGAGGTGGCCAAGGAGCTGTTCATCAGCATCAAGACCGTGGAAACCCATGTCTCGGCGGTGCTGCGCAAACTCCAGCTCTCAAGCCGCCACGAACTGACCAAATGGGCCGCCGAACGCCGCCTCCTCTGACCACCCCACCCCAACCCTCTCTCACGTATGGTGCCTTTCCCCCCAACCCTCTCTCACGTATAGGGGCTTAAAGCCAAACGCTCTCTCCCCAGTTCAGGGTGAGAGAGCGTTTGGTTTTTTCCCACTTTAAGTGAGAGAGCGTGCCTACTTGGCCTGGCCCAGGAAGTCCTGGAGTCGCTGGACGCCCGTGGCGAGGTCGTCGTCGCCCAGGGCGTAGGAAAGGCGGAGGAAGCCGGAAGGACCGAACGCCTCGCCCGGCACCACGGCCACTTCGACCTCGTCGAGGATCAACGCAGCCAGCTCGGCGGAGGTCGACGGCGTTGCGGTGCCTGCCGCCGTCGGGAATTCCTTCCCCAGCAGCGCGCGGACGTCCGCGTAGACGTAGAAGGCACCCTTCGGCGTCGGGCATTCCACGCCGTCGATCGCGTTCAGGCCGGCGACGATCGCCTTGCGGCGGCGGTCAAACGCGACCTTCATTTCGTCGACGGCGGTCAGCGGTCCGGAGACTGCGGCCAGGGCGGCGATCTGCATGATGTTCGAAACGTTCGAGGTGGCGTGCGACTGCAGATTGGTGGCGGCCTTGATGACATCGGCCGGGCCGATCATCCAGCCCACGCGCCAGCCGGTCATCGCATACGTCTTGGCCACGCCGTTGAGGATGACGACTTTGTCGCCGAGTTCAGGGGCGGCGGTGGCGATGGAAGTGAAGGGCACGCCGTCGTACGTGAGGTGCTCATAGATCTCGTCGGTGACCACCCACAGGCCCTTGGCTGCGGCCCATTTCCCGATTTCGGCCACCTGCTCCGGGCTGTAGACGGCGCCGGTGGGGTTGGAGGGCGAGACGAACAGCAGGATTTTGGTCTTCTCCGTCACAGCCGCCTCAAGCTGTGCCACGGTGACCAGGTAGTCCTGTTCCGGCCCGGCAAACACCTCCACGGGAACCCCTCCGGCGAGCCGGATGGCTTCCGGGTAGGTGGTCCAGAACGGCGTGGGGACAATCACTTCGTCGCCCGGATCCACCAGTGTGGCGAAGGTGTTGTAGACGGCCTGCTTTCCGCCGTTTGTCACCAGCACCTGTGAGGGGTCCACGGTGTAGCCGGAGTCGCGGAGCGTCTTTTCCGCGATGGCTTTCTTAAGTTCCGGCAGCCCGCCGGCGGGGGAGTAGCGGTGGTACTTGGGCTGGCCCGCGGCCTCAATGGAAGCCTGAACAATGTAGTCCGGAGTGGGAAAGTCCGGTTCTCCCGCCCCGAAGCCAATTACCGGCCGGCCAGCTGCCTTCAGCGCCTTGGCCTTGGCATCAACAGCCAGGGTTGCGGATTCGGCAATAGCGGAAATGCGCTGGGAAACGCGGGCGGCAGACATGGCAGGGTCCGTTCTTCGCTTGCAGCCCGGAGGCTGAATGGTGGAATTCGACGTGATCTACTCTATGCTGTTCAGCGGATCGTTCGGGCTG
>DASSIA010000021.1:0-6077 GCA_035692345.1 Arthrobacter sp.
GGCGCCGAATTCGCGGGCGGCCTTGACCAGGTGCTTGACGATCACCGGGCGGGAGATGGCGGATACCAGCGGGTAGTGGCCCTGGTAGAGGGCGTTCGCCTTCAGCGTGGGCATGCAGTATTCGTTGGCGAACTCGTCGGATGCGTCGGCCACGTAGGCTTCGACGGCGCCGCAGCCGAGGGCGCGCTGGCGGATGGTTTCCAGGGACTCGCCGCCCTGTCCGACGTCGACCGCCACGGCGATGACCTCGGCACCGGTGGCTTCACCGATCCAGCCGATGGCTACGGAAGTATCGAGGCCACCGGAGTAGGCCAGAACAATACGCTCAGTCACTTCACATGCTCCTAATTGGGGTTGTAGATGTTGTCGGGGAAATTCAGGGGAAAAACGTTCTGGGGAAAGCCTGTCACACAGTACTGATGTTCTGCCTGCGTGCGCAGTTACTGGCTGCCGCCGGCTTCCTCGGCCAGTTGCAGGAACCGGACCGCGAGGTCCTGCCCGCCCTGCGGATCCCGGGAGACCAGCAGCACGGTGTCGTCACCGGCAATGGTCCCCAAAATGGAGGGCATCACCGAGTGGTCAATCGCCAGGGCCAGGAAGTTGGCCGCACCCGGCGGGGTCCGGAGCACCGCGATGTTGGCCGATGCTTCCGCGGTGACCAGGAGTTCGCCGCACAACCGGCTCAGCCGGGCGTCCAGGATCTCCTGGCTGACGCCGCTCTTGGCTGCACGTTCGCCACCCTCGCCGGGGACTGCGTAGACCAGCACGCCTTCCTTGCCTCGGACCCGGACGGCGCCGAGTTCCACGAGGTCCCGGGACAGTGTGGCCTGGGTGACCTGGACGCCGTCGTCCGCCAGCAGAGCGGCCAGCTCCGCCTGGGAGCGCACCGATTCACCCGTCAGGATGGCGGTGATGCGCGCCTGGCGGGCCGTTTTGGTGGCCGGGCTGGAGCCCGGCGCTGCCGGCGGGACCGTCACCGGTTGCCGACCGCCACGGGGGCCAGTCCTTCAACCACAGCCAGTCCCGACCGGTGCATCAGCCAGGCCATGAGGGCCTTCTGGGCGTGCAGCCGGTTTTCGGCTTCGTCCCAGACGATGGACTGCGGGCCGTCGATGACGCCCGCCGAAATCTCATAGCCGCGGTAGGCGGGCAGGCAGTGAAGCACGACGGCGTCCTCCGCCGCGTGTGCCATGGCCGCCTCGTCGACGGAGTACTCCCGGAACAGCTGCAGCCGGTCTTCCTTTTCGGCTTCCTGGCCCATGGAGACCCAGGTGTCCGTGGCCACCACGTCCGCACCCTTGAGGGCAACGGCGGCGTCGGTGGTGATCAGCACGGACCCGCCGGTCTGGGCAGCGCGTTCCTCCGCGGCGGCCACGATCTCCGCGGCCGGCAGGTAGCCCTCCGGCCCGGCGATGCGGACATGCATCCCGGCCGTGACGCCCGCCAGGAGGTAGGAGTTGGCCATGTTGTTGGCGGCGTCACCGAGGTAGCTCATGGTGAGGCCCTTGAGTTCGCCCTTGTGCTCCTTGACGGCGAGCAGGTCAGCGAGGAGTTGGCAGGGGTGGTAGTCATCGCACAGCGCGTTGATCACCGGCACCTTGGAGTTTTCCGCCATGGCCACCAGGCCGGCATGCGCGCCGGTGCGCCAGACGATGGTGGAGACCATGCGTTCCAGGACCTTGGCGGTGTCCTCCACGGATTCCTTGTGGCCGATCTGGGCTTCGCCGGGGTTGATGATCAGGGCGTTCCCGCCCATGTCGGCAATGCCGGTGGCAAAGGAAACCCGGGTGCGCGTGGAGGTTTTGTCGAAGATGACGGCCACGGTCTTGCGGCCGTTGCCGTCCGCCGCGAAAGGCTGCACGCTGTAGGGCGCGGCCTTCATGCGGACGGCCAACTCCAGGACCTCGGCCTGCTCAGCGGGGCTGAGGTCGGTGTCCTTGAGGAAGTGGCGGGTGGTGCCTGCTGTGCCTGCGGAAGAAACTACGGGGGTCACTGCGCGTCCTTAGCTGTCTGGAGGATTGCCGGGAGGGCGGCGAGGAAGGTGCCGGCCTGGTCCAGGGTGAGGACCAGCGGCGGGGCAAGCCGGACGGTGCGCGGCCCGGGGCTGTTGACGATGAAGCCGGCGTCCAGGCCGGCGGCCACGACGCCGGGCGCCACGTCCGAGTCCAGGTCGAAGCCGATCAGAAGGCCTTCGCCGCGGACTTCCGTGACGCCGTCGACGGCGGCAAGTCCGGCGCGGAGGTAATCCCCCACGGCACCAACGTTTTCCAGCACGCGCTGGCTTTCGATGGCGTGCAGCGTGGCCAGCGCGGCCGCCGTCGCCACCGGGTTGCCGCCGAAGGTGGTGCCGTGCTGGCCTGCAGTCAGGAGCGACGACGTCTGCTCACCGAACGTCAGCAGCGCGCCGATCGGGAAGCCGCCGCCCAGGCCTTTGGCCAGGGTGATGGCGTCCGGAACGATCCCTGCGTCCTCGCTGGCGAACCATTTGCCCGTGCGGCCGATTCCGGTCTGGACCTCGTCCAGGATCAGCAGGGCGCCCGCCTTGGTGGTCGCCTCGCGGGCAGCCACCAGGTAGCCGGGGGGCAGCGGCCGGACTCCGGCTTCGCCCTGGATGGGCTCCAGGAAAACGGCGGCCACGGTCTCGTCAATTGCGGCTTCGAGGGCGTCAATGTCGCCGAACGGGATGTGGACCACGCCGCCGGGCAGCGGCTCGAACGGTGCCCGGTAGGCTTCCTTGGCGGTCAGCGCCAGGGCACCCATGGTGCGCCCGTGGAAGGCACCTTCGAGGGCAATGATCTTTGTCCGGGGCGTGCCGTCCGGGCCTGTGGCATTGCGCCGCGCCAGCTTGAAGGCGGCCTCGACCGCTTCGGTTCCCGAGTTGGCGAAGAACACTTTGGAGCCGGCAGGTGCGTGCGCCAGTGCCAGCAGCTTTTCGGCGAGCGCGATCTGCGTGGGGCTGGTGAAGAAGTTGGAGACGTGCCCCAGTGTGGCCAGCTGGCTGGAAATCACGGAGGTGACAAACGGGTTGGCATGCCCCAGGGCGTTGACGGCGATGCCGCCGAGCAGGTCCAGGTACTCCTTGCCGTCGGCGTCCCACACCAGGCAGCCGGCGCCACGGACCAGGACACGCTGCGGGGTGCCAAAAACGCCCATCAGCGACGTGGAATAGCGCTTGAGCCACTCCGCCCCGCCGACATGGCCTTTGGTTTCGACCAGCTCAACCACCGGAGATTGCTTGATCTCGTTCATTTCACTTCCTGAGTGTCGGGGACCACCTGTGTGCCGATGCCGGCGGTGGTGAATGTTTCCAGGAGCATGGAGTGCGGCAGCCGCCCGTCCACGATGTGCGCGCGTTCCACTCCGCCGTCAATGGCTTTGAGGCACGCCTCCATTTTCGGGATCATGCCTGATTCCAGCGACGGCAGCAGTCCGCGCAGTTCCGACGCCGTGAGCGAAGAGATGAGGGAGGACCGGTCAGGCCAGTTGGCGTAGAGGCCTTCGACGTCCGTGAGGATCACCAGTTTGGAGGCCCCCAGGGCTTCAGCCAGGGCCGCCGCAGCGGTATCCGCGTTGACGTTCAGGACCTGTCCGGTGGTCTGGACCTCTCCGGCTGCCGTCTCGACGCCGTCGGCCTCGATTTCCGGGGCCACGGTGGAGATGACCGGAATGCGGCCGGCGGCCAGGATGTCCAGGATGCCCTCAGGGTTGACGCCGACCACTTCGCCCACCAGGCCCAGGTCCACTTCCTCGCCGTCAATGACGGTGCCGGTCCGGACTGCACGGAGCAGTCCCCCGTCTTCGCCGGACATTCCCACTGCGTAGGGTCCGTGGGAGTTGATCAGGCCCACGAGCTCGCGGCCAACCTGGCCGGTGAGGACCATCCGGACCACGTCCATGGCCTCGGGGGTGGTGACGCGGAGGCCGCCTTTGAACTCGGACTCGATGCCCAGCCGCGCCAGCATGGAGTTGATCTGCGGGCCGCCGCCATGGACCACCACGGGGTGGATGCCCACATGGTGCAGGAACACCACGTCTTCGGCGAACGCACGGCGCAGTTCGTCGTTGACCATGGCGTTGCCGCCGTACTTGATCACCATGGTGGTGCCGGCGAAGCGCTGGATCCACGGCAGTGCTTCGATCAGCGTGCCGGCCTTGTTTTGGGCATCGCTCATGGACGTGGTCTCACGGGTCTGGGTGTTCATGCTGAAGGTATCTCCAGGGTTGCTGATGGATCTAGCTTGAGTAGGCGCTGTTCTCTTCGACGTAGTCGTGGGTGAGGTCATTGGTCCAGATGGTGGCTTCTGCGTCACCGGACTGCAGGTCAATTTCCACCAGGACTTCACGGGGTTCCAGGTTGACCAGGTTGCGGTCGTCGCCGATGCTGCCGTTGCGGCAGATCTGGATGCCGTTGATGGCCACGTTCAGCTGGTCAGGTTCGAACACGGCGTCCGTGGTTCCCACGGCGGACAGCACCCGGCCCCAGTTGGGGTCCTTGCCGAAGATGGCAGCCTTGAACAGGTTGGACCGGGCTACCGAGCGGCTGACGGTTTCTGCGTCCCGTTCGCTGGCGGCGTTGAACGTGCGGATGGCGATATCGTGGCTGGCGCCCTCGGCGTCCCCGATCAGCTTGCGTGCAAGTTCGGCGCACACCCGGGTGAGCCCGGCACCGAAGGCTTCAGCGGACGGGACTGCACCGGACGCGCCGGACGCCAGCAGCACCACAGTGTCGTTGGTGGACATACAGCCGTCCGAATCAGCCCGGTCAAAGGTGACGCGCGTGGCGTCGCGGAGAACGACGTCGAGCATTTCCGCCTCGACGTCGGCGTCGGTGGTGAGCACTACCAGCATGGTGGCGAGGCCGGGTGCCAGCATGCCGGCTCCCTTGGCGATGCCGCCGATGGTGAATTCCTTGCCGTCGGCATCCGTGCCGATGAACAGCGCGGACTTCGGCACAGAGTCGGTGGTCATGATGGCGTTGCCGGCGTCCGGGCCGCCGTCCGCGCTGAGCGCTGCCGAGGCAGCTTCGACGCCGGGGAGGATCTTGTCCATGGGCAGCTGCTCGCCGATCAGGCCGGTGGAACAGACAAACACGTCCGTCGCGGAGATGCCCAGGACTGCGGCCACTTTCTCCGCCGTGCTGTGCGTGTTCTGGAACCCCTGGGGCCCTGTGCAGGCGTTGGCGCCGCCGGAATTGAGGACGACGGCGTCCACGCGGCCGTCCGAGACAACCTGGCGGGACCAGTGGACAGGGGCCGCAGCCACACGGTTGCTGGTGAAGACGGCGGCAGCCGCCTTGGACGGGCCATCGTTGACTACCAGGGCGAGGTCCGGCTTACCGGACGTCTTCAGGCCGGCGGTGACGCCGGCGGCCCGGAATCCCAGGGGGGCGGTAACGGTCACGGTGCAACTCCCTGCAGGTTGAGGCCGGCCGTTTCAGGCAGGCCAAGCGCAATGTTCATGGACTGCACGGCACCGCCGGCAGTTCCCTTGGTGAGGTTATCAATGACACACGTCACAATCACGCGGCCGGTGTGCTCATCCAGCGCGAGCTGCATGGCGGCGTGGTTGGAGCCCTGGACCGACTTGGTGGCGGGCCATTGCCCTTCCGGCAGCAGGTGCACAAACGGTTCGTCGTCGTAGGCTTCGGCCCACGCCTGGCGGAGTTCGGCGGCTGTGGTGCCGGGCTTGACCTTCGCCGTGGCAGTGGTGAGGATGCCGCGGCTCATGGGAGCGAGCGTCGGGGTGAATGAGACCGTGACGCTTTCCCCGGCCGCGTTGGAGAGGCCCTGCTCGATCTCGGGGGTGTGGCGGTGTCCGCCACCCACGCCGTAGGGGCTCATGGAGCCCATGACCTCGGAGCCGATCAGGTTCACTTTCGCAGCCTTGCCCGCACCCGAGGTGCCGGAGGCGGAAACGATCACGACGTCGTCGGGCTGGAGCAGTTTGGCCGCAAAGCCGGGCGTCAGCGCCAGGAGGGCCGACGTCGGGTAGCAGCCCGGGACGGCGATCCGGGTGGCACCTTTGAGGACCTCGCGCTGGCCCGGGAGCTCAGGCAAGCCGTAGGGCCAGGTGCCGGC
>DASSIA010000022.1:0-14525 GCA_035692345.1 Arthrobacter sp.
GCCACATCTCCTACGGCTCCTCCAAAGCCGCACTGGACAACATCACACGCGTCTCGGCCCTGGAACTGGGCAAGCACAAGATCCGCGTCAACAGCGTGAACCCGACAGTGGTCATGACGGACATGTCCAACTTCTACTGGGGACGCCCCGAAATCGGCGGACCCTTCCTCGAGCAGATGCCCCTCGGGCGTTGGGCCACTGTCGATGACGTGGCCGCCCCGATCGTGTTCCTGCTCAGCGACGCCGCCTCCATGATCACCGGCGTATCCCTGCCGATCGATGGCGGATACACCAGCCGCTGACCTCAGTCCCTGCCACAGGGACGCCACGAACTGACCGCAATTTGGAATGGATGAGAACGAATATGAACGAAGAAAGCACCTCCGAGGCGATTATCGTCTGCGGAGTGCCCGGGAGTGGCAAAACAACGTTCGCGCATGATCTGGCCCGCGAACTCCACTGGGCCATCCTTGACCTGGACACCCTCACGAATCCGTTGTTCGAACACATGGGCGGCGAGTTCCTGGTCGACGTCCCCACGGCACAACCCGCGGTCCGCGCGAGCGTGAACGACATTCGTTACACCTGCCTCTTCGACACGACGCGGGAGAATCTCACCCTGGGCAACAGCGTGATCGTCGTCGCTCCCTTCACGTCCGAGCGCACCTTCCCGGCTGCCTGGGCCCGGCTCGTTGAGCGCCTGGCAATCCCGGCCCCGCGCGTACATCTCGCCTGGATGGACACCCCGCCGGAGGAGGTCGTCAGACGCATGCAAATCCGCGGCGCGGCACGCGACCTCGAGAAGGTGAAGGAGCCCGAGAGCTTCCTCACTCCCGAAGTCACACGCCCGCCCGGCGTCGGGCACATCCGTATCGACGGCCTGCTCACCCCGCGCGAACAGATCGACCAATTCCTGAAAGACTTCGCGGTGCCCGAGCCCGCGCGCTGAGCTGCCGCTGAACGTTCCCCCACCAATTCCCCCGACCGAGAGCCATGCCGCCCACGGCGGCACCTCGTTCGAAAAAGGCGAGCCGACGTGCCGTCACCGCGGTGATCCAGTGCATCCGGCCCCAGACCCCCAAAACCAAACCCATCCAATAAGGAGAAACCCAGTGAACACCCTTACGACTCTCGAGCGACGCGGCATGGCAGCGATCTCAACCTCCGGCGGCAAAATGCTCGTCGTCGCCGCCGACCAGCGCAACGGCATGAAGGCGGTCATGAACGACGCCCCGGACGGGCCCGGTTCGATCACCGCCGAGCAGCTCTACGATGCGAAGGCGGACCTGGTCCGCTATCTGGGCAACGCCGCACCGGCGATCCTGCTCGATCCCGAAATCGCCATCCCCCGGGTGGCCGATGAAGGCGTCCTCTCGCGCGACACCGCCCTTGTCGTCGGCCTTGACGCGTCCGGTTTCGACACGGTCGACGGCCTGCGCTCTACCAACTTCGTCCCCGGAATGACACCCCGCAAGGTCCGTGATCTTGGCGGTGACGTCGCGAAGATGCTCTGGTACATGCGCCCGGACCTTCAGGATGCCGGTTCACGCGTCGCCAACGAAATCCGCGAACTCGTCACGGCATGCACCGAGGAGGGTCTCCTCCTCATCGTCGAAATCCTTGTCTACCGTCTCGAAGACGAAAGCGAAGAGGACTACGCCGCCGCGTTCCCCCGCCTCGTAGCCGACTCCGCACGCCTCTCCGCCGAGTGCGGCGCCAAAGTACTTAAGCTCCAGTACCCAGGATCCGCCGAGGCCAGCGCCGCCGTCACCGAAGCAGCCGCCGGCGTGCCGTGGGCAGTCCTGTCAGCCGGCGTCGACCACGAAACGTTCATCAAGCAGGTCGAGACCGCGGTCGCGAACGGCGCCGGGGGCGCCATGGCCGGACGCTCGCTGTGGAAGGACAGCCTGGCCGTTTCAGCGGAAGTGCGCGAGAAACTGCTGACCACACGGGCGCTCCCCCGCCTTCAGCAGCTCGAAGCCATTCTGGACGGCACGCTCGTCGCTTCCTAACCAACAGAAAGCAGCCCAGCTCGACCGGTGCTCAAGGAACGGAAACACGTGTCCCCAGCAGGGACGGGTGTGGAAGCTCCCTTATACGGGGTGCCGGCAGCCAACACAGTTGGGGGAACCCAGCGGCTGCCGGCACGTGAGGTCCGTCTGGAGCGCTGCGAGGGACGGAGAAACAGGCCTGGCCTATGCGTAGGGTAGCTGTCCAGACTTCCACCACGAAACGCAGTCCTATCCCCGTCAGTAGCAGACGCCCCGAAGGATGTTCCTCCGGGCAAAGCGGACCTTCATCGCGACCGGGGCACTACCCGCGTCCCGGGCTCGCTCCGACACCCGGGCCCGGGCGGCTCAAACAGTCGGTCGCACCGACGGCACCGGGACCGGTGTGTAGGTCGTGCCGTCGCGGAGCATGGCCCAGAGGACATTCAGGCGACGGCGGGCCAGGGAGAGCATGGCCTGGATATGGGTTTTACCTTCGGTGCGTTTGCGGTCGTAGTAGGTCCGTGAACCCGGGCAGCTTTTCAGGGCCGAGAGGCCGGAGAGGTAGAAGACGCGCAGGAGCCGCCGGTCATAGCGCCGGGGGCGGTGGTGGTTGCCGGTGATTCTTCCGGAGTCTCTGGGTGCAGGGGCGAGTCCGGCGACGCCGGCGAACCTGTCCGCGGATTGAAAGACGGTGAGGTCCCCGCCCGTGGCGCCGAGGAACTCCGCGGCAAGGACGGGGCCAAAGCCGGGCATGCTGAGCAGGGATTGGGCGTGCCGGTGTTCGGTGACTTTCTCGCTGATCAGCGCATCGAGGTCGGCGAGTTCCTTGTCCAGGATGATGATTTCCCGGGCGAGGGCAGCGACGATCACCTCACGAACATGCTGGGCCGGGACGGTGGTGTGCTGGGACTTCGCCGCATCGACGGCAGCCTGGGCGACCGCGGCGGACGAGCGGGCGCCGCGTTTCTTCAGCCACGCGTGGAGCCTGGCCTGCCCGGTCCGGCGGATCCCGTCCGGAGTGCGGTGTTTGGTCAGCAACACCAGGGCCGCTTTAGAGCGACTGTAGTCAAAGGCACGCTCCAGGGCCGGGAAGTATTCCAGCAGCTGGGCCTGCAGGCGGTTGATCGCCCGGACCCGGTCCGCGGATTTATCCGCCCGGCGGGCGGTCAGGAGCCGCAGCCCGATACTAGTCTCATCCCCTGCCCGCAGCGGCTGCAGATCCCGGCGCATCCGGGCCTGGTCAGCTATCACAGCAGCGTCTTTCGCGTCCGTTTTGCCCTCGCCGCGGTAAAGGCGGGAGGCGTGGTGCACCGTCCGGCCCGGGATGTAGAGGATGCTCTGGGCGTGGGCGACCAGAATGGCGATCAGCAGTGCCGGACCCCCGTGGTTCAGGTCGGTGGCCCAGACCACCTCATCCCCGTCGGCAAGTTTGAGGACATTGGCGATGAGCTCGAGCAGGGCTGGTTCGTCGTTGGGGATTTTCTGCGATAGCAGCCGGTTTCCGTCGGCGTCGATCACGACGCAGTGATGATTGGCCTTGCCGGCATCGATACCGGCCCACAATTTCACCAAAATAGCCTCCAGTCTGTCGGATGGGTGGAACCCAGCAGATAACCGCGCCGTCGTGTCCTTATCCGGCGATCATGTCGCGTCTCTCAATCAGCGGTCGGGTCATCGCGGGGTGGCGGGCGGCCAATCCTTCGAAGCCGTCACGATCTGGATCCTCCGGCCACAGCAACCAAAGCCATACCCGCCTCCCCTGGGTAGCCACGACCCTACAATGGCCGCGGAACTTCACCCGGTAACAACATAAGGACAGCAGCCAAAAAACGTCGAAGACGTCAGAAAAAAGGCCATGGCGGGCCGGAGCCCTGCGACGGACAGCACTGGCCCCAACAGCCGGCTGCGCCAGCGGACGCCCGGCAATTGGTTGGAGCGCAGCGGAAACCAACGCTCTGACACTTTTGGTGCCCGCTCTCACCCTCAGAGGGGACCCGGAAATGGGCCTCCGCCGTTTCTTTCAGCGAAAATCCGTAACCATGGCACCTGCCCGCCATGTGCCATGTACATCGGCCTCTGGGGCCGCCCCAACCTCGCAGATACCGCAATCATCGAAGGTGACGCTCCGCGTCCTGCAAAGCCCACTCACACCCTGAACCACCCCCATCAGAGATGGGTCTTGAATATGCCCTTTCACGACCAACCCCCAGCTCTCGGCTGTCCCGCTGGGGGATCCCTTACCGGACGCGGCGCCACTCAGCGTCGCCTCTGACATCTTGCTGCGCTACCACCTTTTCCTGCTTCACCATCATCTATGGTCAGGAGATGTTGACCACTGCCATACTGTGGGAAGTGGAGTCGAGGGAGACGATGCGCCGTGGGAGCTACCGAGTTTGATGAATTGCTAGTTCAGGCAAAGGCCGCGCTTAATGCCATCGTCAACGGCGACCCGAGCGGCTACAAGGCCATCTACTCCGAGGGCGAAGACATCACCCTCGGGAATCCCTTCGGTGGATTCGGGCGCGGCAAGGCCGCAGCCTACGAGCAGCTCGAACGGGCGGCGTCCTACTTCCGGGACGGAGAGCTGGTCTCTGTCGAAACGATCGCGAAGGATATTGGGGAGGATCTGGCCTACACCGTGGAAATTGAGCGATTCCGTGCGAAGGTCGGCGGACAGGACGACCTGAGCGACGTCGCGATCCGCGTTACGTGCGTATACCGACGCGAAGCGGACGGGTGGAAGCTCCTTCACCGGCACGCCGATCCACGAGTTGGGCGACAGACCGCTGAATCCGTGATCCAGCGCTAAACCTGATTGGCGCGACGTGGCATCCCTTCAAACTGGCGTTCCGAATGCCTTACGATCCTTCACTAGCAATCGTTTGCTAGAACGAAGGACATAATCGCCTGCCCGCAAGCCGGTCCCCCACCGCGCCACCTTTCGCCCGCTCCCGCACAACGACAAAGTCCATATAGACACTGTGCTCTTAGATTCGCGTATACCCGGACCGCAAAAAAGCCCGGAGGGGCGGCTCAACTGCTCCAGTTTCACCCATGACCGGGTACATCAACCGGTACGTCCGCGTTTCGACAAATGAAGGACCTGACCGCCCAGCGGAACTGCCTCGCCACCCTCGGGGTTCCTGCCGACCTGGACCTCGCTTACCAGGTGCGGATTTCCCACGCCTCCGTGACGGTGGCCATCGCAGGTTCCTTGGCTGAGATTTCCACACCGGCAGCTGCTTCGACGACCTCGGTCAATCCCAAGTCCGTCCGTCGCATCCAGTAAGCCCAGCAGGTACCGTTGCCTACCCTAGATTTGAATCTGACACCGGCCAGTTCGCTGCCGTCATCGAGAGTCACGCCACGGAGCCATTCCGCAATGCGCGTGGTGACATTCCGGTCGTTCGAAAATGCGGCGGCCCGGTCGATTTCCTCCTGGCCGGTGAAGGGCATAATGTCGGCCGCCGGACCCAACGACAACACGTCCAAGGTGGCCTGATCTTCCATGTCGACCCACACACCGGCGCTCTCCGGGACGTCGATGACGTATTTCAGACGCGAGTCCCGCCAAGAGAAGGGGAGGTGGCCAGGCTGCATGTGACCGAGGCGGGCAAAGTCATCCTGGATTTCCTGCATCACTTCCTCCGGCGTGATGCCCCAGAGTGCGGCCAGCTTTCCAAGCTTCCGCTTGTGGCTGGGCTTCATCCGCGCCCAAGCCAGGCACTCGCGAAACGCCGTTTCAAGCGTGTCGGCGATGTAGAGAGTGCGCCCGGGAGTGTCCCAACGACTCCAGTCCTCACGAGCCTCGCCGTCGTGGCGTTTCTCGGGATTCAGCGCGCCGTAGGTAGCGGTGGCAATCCGGACCCCGGAAACAGGTCCGGAGACCAGGGCCAGGCCGGTCCTCTTGCAGATGCGTGAGCTCAACCGGAGAAGCCTCCGGTGAGCATGGCGTTCGCTGCTACGCGAACCTCCTTGAAGCGGTCTTCCATGATCGCCTCAACGGGTGAGTCCTCGTCCAGCCAAGGGTTCGAGCCGATGAACCACAGCCGGGCCACGTGCTCGCCGTGCGCGTCGGAAAGCTCCGTCCAAAGCCGGATTGCTGACATGAGCCGGCGGACGGCGGCCGCGTTCGGTTCGGGTCCGTCTTCCTTCGCCCACTTGTGGGAGATGCGACGGTCTTTGCTGCCGGTCAGCCCTGCAACCAGAGTCGGCCCTAGACCGGAGTTGAGCCGGCGAACGATCTCCCGGATACCCAGCTCGTTGGTGCGGACAGCCGCCGTACCCACGGTTGCATCGATAGACATTTCGACTCCTTGCTTGATTACCTGCAGCCATTCTACTTGCAGGTTACGTCCAATACCACACGTAAACTACATCAAAGTCAACGTGATTCATCGAAGAAACGGATCTCAATCGGATTCGAATGAGTTCCCCACCGCAGCGGGGCGTTGAGTCTTGACCTGGGCCTCACGCACCAGTGCCCCTTTACGGCGCCCTGCCCATCGCACCGCATCCGCGTCCCCTCCGGCCGCTTGCGGAACCGATCCATGGCCGAAACACAATCTCCACCCGTCACCAACGACAGCGCCGGATCAGTGAGGATCTTGCCTCGTTCCGGCCAAGCCCTGTCCTCACGCCGCGAGCCGGACCCTGAAGAGGGCCGCACCGGCATCGGCCCACCACCAACCCAGAGTGCTGTTCAGCACCAAACCAATCAGCAGGACGGCCGAGAGGTACGTACAAAGCAGCGTCTGCTTCGAATCCGCCACCGCCGTCCTGGAACCAAGCTCACGGCCGGCTCGGCGCTGGGCCCATGACAGGACGGGCATGATCGCCAAGCTCAGGGCAGCGATCGTGATACCCGGAGCCGAGTGCTGAGCCTCTCCCGCGCCCGTGAGGGAACGGACGGCGTCCACAGCCACGAACGCGGCCAGGGCAAAGAAGGAAATGGCGATGATCCGCAAGGTCAGGTGCTCACGCCGCTCAGGATCCTTGGCGGAGAACTGCCAGGACAGCGCCAGAGCCGAAGTCACTTCAATGACCGAGTCCAGACCGAAGCCGATCAGCGCCGAGGAGTTCGCACCACCGCCGGCCCAGAGCGCCACAACAGCCTCGATGAGGTTATAGGTGATGGTCGCGGCCGCGAACAGCCTGATCCTTCGGCTCAACACCGCGCGTCGATCCGCACTTGGTGCGTGGATCAGCGCCGTCACACGAAGCACTCCCCGTCCACCGTAAGCACGACACCGATCAGGTCCTTGATGGCGTGGCCAAGCCGGGCATCTGCCAGCTTATAGCGGCTCCGCCGCCCATCAGGAACCGCAACGACCAGGCCGCAGCCGCGCAGGCACCTCAGATGGTTGGACATGCTCTGCCTCGACACCCCCAAGGAATCAGCCAGATCCGACGGATACGACGGGGCCACCGAGAGTGCCAAAAGAACACGGGCACGGGTCGGGTCTGACACCGCGTAGCCGAACCGGGCCAACACGGGCGCCTGAGTGGGCGTTTCCATACAGCCAAAGTACATTTGTGGCTGTATTCATGCAATTCTGTACTTTGAGCCGATGCGTGGAGATACTGGCGGGATGAACTATGAGTTGTGGATCATTCCCGAGTGCCCGAACAGCGCCCCGGCTCTGGCCCTGTTTCGCCGTGCCCTCGCAGCCGTAGGTGCCAACGGAGACGTGCCCGTTGTGGAATTGACGAGCGACGAGCAGGCCGAGGCCCTGGGCTTTCACGGCTCACCATCCTTCATAGCGGAGGGCCGCGACCTGTTCCCTTCTCCAGCGTCCCCAGCTCTGGCATGCCGGGTCTACGGAACCCCCGAAGGACTTGCAGGCTTACCGTCGCAGGAAGATCTTCAAGCCGCAATTCACTCGGCATTTTCCACTGCGTAGGCAGACGTAACCCACGCGAGCTGCAATCGGGGCAGCCGCAACGAACAGTAAGGTTCCTCCCGTGGGCCGCCATCGACGCTCAGGTCACAGGCCGGTCATAAAAGCCGAAAATACTTTCAAAGAGAACCGCAGTTGCGAACCCGACTGCTAAGTTCAAAAGACCCCTGTTGCGACGTTGGTGAGAAACCGCCCTGTCACCATTGGGCTCAACCCGTGCCGTCGGGCCAGTCAGGAACCCACCCCCTCCATCGGGCAACATGGCGGGGAATAAGGAATGTCCGGGCCGGCGAGTAGACTAAAATAGTCGAACATATATTCTAATAATAGTGTGTCGTGGGCGTTATTGTCGGTCCCCGCGTGATAGATGCGGGTACGTCTTTGTTGTCGGTGCTGATCTCCCCGATGCCGGGTGGCGGCAGGTTTTCCGTCGCCGGCGCAGGACTATTTTTGATGACCAGGTCGATCTGAACGAGCTCCTGATCAAGGACATCACCAGCACGTACGTGGTGCGGGTGTCCGGTGACTCGGTGGAAGGCGCCGGCATCAGCAACGGCGATGAGCTGATCGTAACCGGGCACTCGAGGCGTGGGACGGGTACGTGGTTGTCGCGGTCCTGGACGGGGAGCTCACGGTGAAGCGGCCGCGGATCACGGCCACCGGCGTGGTGCTGCAGGTCGAGAACCCCCGCGTATCCGGACATCCAGGTCCCGGCCCTGTCAGACCTGGTCATCTGGGGTGCCGCTACCAGGCACCTTCACCATGTCTAAGCCAGCTGTGATGCCGCAGATCGCGCACGTGGATGTGAACTGCTTCTACGCGTCCGCGGAGCGGGCGTTCGACCCATCGTTGTAGGGCCGACCCGTCGTTGTATTGTCCAACAACGATGGCTGTGGCGTTACCCGCTCCCCCGAAGCCAAAGCCCTCGGCATCCCCATGGGGAGCCCTGGTTCAAGCTCGCACCCCGGGCCAAGGAATGGGGTCTGGTGGCGCTGTCCAGTAACTACGAGCTCTACGGGGACATTAGCGGCCGGGTCATGGAACTGCTGGGCCGTTACTCTGCCTGGTTGGAGGTCTACATTCTTTGCCCTCAAAGCTGTTGTTGGAATGAATTGTCTTGTCGATTCAGGCCTCACAACGGAGCTGAGTCTGCTTCATCATAAGCCGCCGTGTTCATACCGATTGGGGCCTGACGGGAGGCTTCGCGAACGAGCCGCCCGAGTTCGGGCATATCCGGATCACCCTCTCGGGAGCTGTCCAGCGAGGGTGCCCACACGGCATGCCGTTTGGGCACCCGAGAGTGTCCCTATTCCTTAGAAGCTGGACGCTCCCACCGGCACGTCCTCTATCGCTCCTAGTCCCCTGATCGGAGTAGCGTGACTTAGGGCCCTATGCCTGGCTTTCATGGGTGTGCCATGCTTTTGCGCATGCCGTATGTCCTTGAATACGTGGCCGATCAGGCTGCAGGCCGTTCCCTTATCTGGTGCGCCCACTTTGATGACGCTCTCAACAGGGCTAAGGATGCCCTGCGCGGCCTACAGTGCACCTCGGCTGTATTACAGCACGCCCCTGCATCAACTGCCGCCTTCGGCGAGGGTTCTGTTCTTGCGACCTACACACCGGACGACGGCTGGCGCGTCTATGAGTAAAGGGCTGAGACTTCACTGGTCCAGTCGATGACTAAATCCATGGTTGGTAGCCTCGGTTACGGAAAGCCCATCGGTCCCCCACCGGTGGGCTTTCTTCGTCTCGCGGTTCAGGCCTGAGGGCGGCAGGGCAGCGACCTGTTCGAGCTCTAGCAAGCACGCCGTTGACGGTGCTGGGCAACAGAACTTTGTCTGTTGCCGGGCGGGTCTTTCAGAGGAGTGCTGCTACTTTCTGGGCGGTTTCCTTGGCCGACCCCGGATTGTGCCCGGTGACAAGATTGCCGTCGGCGATGGCGTAGGAGACGAACGGGAGCAGGGCTTTCTCATAAAGTGCCCCGCGTTTTTTCATTTCTTCTTCCGTGTTGTAGGGCACGAGCTTGTCGACCCGGGCGAGGACTTCTTCTTGCCACGTGAATCCCGGTTACCTTCCGGCCCTTCACGAGGAGGCTCCCGTCGGAAAGCCTGGTGTGGACAGACCGCTGTACCCGTGGCAAACGGAGGCGACGATGCCGCCTCCTTCCCAGATTTCGCGGGTGATCTTCTGCAATTCTTCGCTTTCAGGGAAGTCGTACATGACCGTGTGGCCGCCGTTGAAGTAGATGGCGTCGAAGTCGGCCGAGTTGATCCTCTCCGGGCTCGCGGTGTTTCCGCGAAGGGCCATCCGCGCCGGGTCGGCGTGCCACGACTTGGCGGCCTTGTCGTAGCTGGGGAATTTCAGTGACCGCGGCTCCAAGGGGGAAGGTCCGCCTTGCGGGCTGACAAGGGCCCTACCCCCGTTGTTTAGGCTGTTGGCGGAGCTTGCGGAGCTTGCGGAGCTCGCGGAGCTTGCGGAGCTGTGCCTGTGGAGTCCCATCTGCCTTAAATGTCGGCCAAGACTGGAAACCCGGACCTGATTTCGTCGTTGACCTGCCGGAATTAACAACCACATATCACGGGTGAGGCCGGGAAATTCCCGCCCGGGCAGGGAGTTATGAATGGGCTGACAAAACACGGTGGGATCGGAATTCAAGATGCAATCCCGCCGTCTGTCCACCGCCGACGAAGCGGAGCATACTGGATACACTGCTGGGGCTTTCGCGAAGCGAGATGAGCGACAGTTGATTCCTAGTCGTTGTGCAGACGCGGCCCCGGTTGCCGGGCGGTCCCGCGGTTTGCCGCGCAACGCACAGCGGACAGGCACAATAGTCAACGTTCTGCTCCGGGCTGCCACGGCCGGTGTGCAGCCATACCCTGAACATGGTCTCCCGTACACGAACGCGCCCGCTAATCCCGAAGTATCAACTCCTTCCCCGGGCGGCGCTTACTTCTTTATCGGCGTAGGCACAAGGCGACAGCGCGCGGAGTTCCCGGCCTCGAATACGCAGCCATCCAGCATTAGCCAAACGGCAGCCCGACACGGCCGGCTCTGCGCCGACCAATCTCGGCGTAGCCCGGTGTCCGGTTCAGAAAGCCGGCGTCTTAGGACCAACAAGAAAAAACCAGAAAGTGAGGAAGACCATGCGCAGAATAATCGCAGTCCTATTGGCGCTATCACTGTTGGTGCTGTCCCATGCAGGGGCCGCAAGCGCGGGCACTGTGAAGGGTTCGTTCGACTACCATGTCGGCGACGCGCTCATTCAAAGCCTGGGGTTCCCGGCCGACAATCAGGCTGTCGCCACTAACGGCGACGTGGTGACAATCGTCGCCACGGGCACCTTCGACACGGTCACGAACTCCGCCACCGGAGGGGGCACCTTCGCCCACCACATGGCCGCGACCGGACAGACGATCACCGGAACGTTCACCACCACAGGGCTGGTCAGTTTCCAATCCTACGGCGACGCGACACCCCAAGGCCTGCCCTCGTCGTTCTTCGGCGGCAAACTGATGCTCTCCGGCATCGCAACACCGGATGGGGCTCCGGGCGTGCACCTGCCCCTCACACTCACCGTCGAATGCGACCTGGGGAACCCTCCCGCCTCAGCGGTCGAAGGTGTGCGGGTCAACGTCAAGGACGTGATTAATTTCAACAAATCAGTGCACGAAAGCGGCGCCAACGTCTACATCCTGCAATAACCCAACTCCGATGCCACGGATGCACCTTTTCACCACGGCGCTGAAAGGGGTCCCAGGTGCCGTCCGCGGCACCGGTATCAAGCCAGGCAGTACGGCCGCTGCGAGGGGCGCGGGCCGGGAACGTCAAGCGCAGATCTTCACGTGAGGTTTTCCGACCCCTGCCACCGCAAAATGGCCGACAGCAGGACAGATACTGCAAACCGGACCGTGCATCAACGAATCGGCCGGGCGCCTTTATCCAGCAAACCAGATCCCGTATGTCAAGGGCGCGGCTTGCCGCGTCAGGATCGAAGGCGTACTTCGGCGCAGAGTGCCCGACACATTGCAGCCAGGCGGGCCCTGGTAATGCCCTCGCTGGACCACTTTCATTTCGTCAGAGACCAAGGGGGCCAGTCACGGCGCCTTTGTCTCTGTCACTGGGGCTTGATGTTCTGGTTCACGTGGAATAGGTTCTGCGGATCATACTTGGCCTTGATCGAGGCCAGCCGCGCGTAGTTCCCGCCGTAATTTTCCGAGATCCGGGATTGGTCATCCCCGTCCATGAAGTTGATGTAGCCGCCGGGCGCTGAGTGCGGAGCCAAGGCCGCTGCGTAGTCTTTGACCCAGCGGATGTTGGCCTCGTTCTCGGCCGGATCGGTCCACTGCGCGGCGATGACTGGCGAGAACTTCATCCCCCGGTTCGCGAAGGCAGTCTCGTCCGCCCCGACGCGGGCGACGGCGCCATCTATCGGATAGACGTGGACGGAAGTGTTGACGCTGGTGACCGTTGCGCCGAATTCGGCGTGCGCGCCGATGGCGCCATCGTTTAGATCCGGCAGGAAATTCGCTTTCCAGTACCCTTGCATTCCTTTCGGGTTGAGCGCGTCGAAGGCCACGTTCAGCGCCGGATACGGCATAGGGGTGATCAGCGATCCGGCCACGGGCGCAATGTCCAGGAACGGCTGCCACCGTGATTCGCCCTCAGCCATGTCCCCGGTCCACATCCCCACGACCACGCACACGGGCTTAAAGTGCCATTCCTCGGGAAGGAACGGTACCGGCGGACCTTGATGGAAACCAAGGAACGCGCCGAATTCCTCCGGAGCCGAGTCCATGTAGTCGCGATAAAACTTCGCAACCGCGTCGATGTGCGCTGCGGAGTAAATAATGATGCCTACATGGACCATGTCGACGGGATGCAGTTGGTATTCAAGCGAAGTGACGACACCGAAGTTGCCGCCGCCGCCTCTCAACGCCCAGAAGAGGTCCTCGTTCTGGTCTTCATTGGCGGTCAGGAACTTGCCGTCGGCCGTGACCACATCGGCCGAGAGCAGGTTGTCACAGGATAGTCCGTGCTTGCGGGAGAGGTAGCCGATACCTCCTCCCAACGTCAGGCCGGCTATTCCGGTGGAGCCCACGATGCCGCCGGGGGTGGCCAGGCCGAAGGCGTGCGTGGCGTGGTTAAAATCAGCCCAGGTAGTACCGGCCTCGGCCCTGGCTGTGCCCGCTTCGGGGTCAACGCGGACTCCGGTCCGGTTCACGAAGTCGATCACGAGTGCGTCATCCCATGTACCGAAGCCCGGGGCACTGTGGCCACCGCCCCGGATGGCCAATGGCATGGAGTTCTCCCGTGCGAAGTTCACCGCCGCGATAACGTCCGCCACCTGCGCCACGCGGACGACGCCGGCTGGCCTCTTGTTGATCATGCCGTTGTAGACTGCCCGGGCAGACTCATACTCGGGATCTTCGGGAGTGATGAGCTGTCCGCGAAGCTGTTCACGCAATGCGCCTAGTGCCGTTTCATTCATTTCGTTTGCCACCAAATCGATCGTGGGACCGAACGATGACCGTCATTACCGTCCCGCGGACATGGCGGCCAACGATTACGTCGTAAGAATTCACCCACGCAGTACCCGTGTCAAGGGACTTCCGCACTGGCCTCCGGTGTTGACCCCAGGGAACCGCTGCCTGATCCCTCTACCTGTTGACTAAGTAATTGCGCAGGCCTACATTGATCAAACTGTTATTGGACGAAGAGTACGATCCTTTTCCGGCAGGTCTCAGTCGGCTGGCACCCTGAGGGGTTGGTGAGCGCGCCGCTGTTCAGCGAACGACCTGAACGAACACCAACGCATGCGGCCCCGGCAGGGGCACACAGGATCCGTCCAGAGAACGCCAGCGAGTGCACATCAGGGAGCCATGTTTGGCTCAAGCTCTTCAATTGATGATTGGAGAGAACAATGTTCCGCACCCTAGGCACCCTCGCGGCCACGGCCGCCCTGATCGCAGGCTCGGCCGTCGCCGCCTCGGCGACGACCACCGACACCACCCACGGCACCGTCATCGACGCAGCCATTCCGGTCACGTGCGTGGGACCGGGCTGGACCAGTTATACGGGCACCGGAAACTGGGTGCAGCACCTGACGGTCAACAACGCCGGCGACTCGTGGTTCACGGAAACCACAGAGGGACAGGTCACGCTTTGGACCACAACCCTCGACGGGAAGCGCACCTCCTGGACAGGGCACGTCCAGGAATGGTTTGGCAGCGAGGATAACAACAAGAACTCCGTTCAGCACGCCACCTTCAATTTCCAAGGCGTCAGCACCACTGACCCGTCACAGGCCCTGAGCATCCACGCAGCATTCACCGCAACGGTCAACGCCAACGGCGTCCTGACCGTCAACAACGAGACAGTCACCTGCAGTTAGTCCATCACCGCTCACGCCGCGCTGCCGGGCCCGAAAGGTTCGCGGCGTGTTGTCCGGCCGGGGCCGGTCCCGGGCCCCGGCTAGTCTCGGGTGGGTGACATTCATCTTCACACGTTCACGTCCTCAGAATTGAGAAACGTCCTTCGCCCAAATGCAGATTGTCTAACTCTTCTTAAATAGCGCCCGATAGAGGGTCGATCACCGTGCGGCGGAAGCCCGTCGCCGCCTTCCTGTCGTTTTCAG